>NZ_NDIO01000017.1:0-7370 GCF_002241085.1 Vibrio sp. V03_P4A6T147 | reverse complement strand
AGTAATAGATTTAAGTGAATTTTGCTATTGTTCGGAATAAATTTTGCATTATGAATACAGCTTATCCATTAAAGCTGTCAAAAGTTTGTCTTTCCCACTTTTGTGGTTAAACGTTAATTTGTTGCAGGGACCTATGATCACACGTCGCATCCCAGCGCTATTGCTTGCGCTAAGCCCTTTTTGGGTATCTGCATCGGTGTACGCGGAAGAAGTTATTCAGGTAGATCCTGTCACCGCTATCGATGAAAAAATGACTACTAAACAGACGGAAATCGACGCGATTTCTGCAGAATACGAAGCAGAGGGAGCCAAGCTTCAACAACTTAAAAATGAACATGTTCGTATTAAACGAGAAAGTGAAGAACTTGATGCTAAACGCAATCGAGCCAAGTCTGCTTTGGACAAACAATATAGCCGTCTTTTAGATGATCCAGACACAGATTTAGCCTCGTTTCAAAAGAAGTACCAAGAAACATGGGCATCAGTGAAGCAGAACCAAGCTGAAGGCCTTGAGAATAATCAAGCGATGACCGAAGTTGAAATGCGCTTGTCTCAAATCAAACAGAAGCAAGCTCGTCTCAGTAATGAGTATGCGAACCTCGAAGAGTCGCGCATTGAGGCTAGGGTCAAACGTCTCGAAGCCGAACTGCGTGAAAGTAGTGTTCTTGAAACTGGCTATAAAACCACCTGTTCAACGACAATGACACTAGGTGAGTGTTCAAATCAGGGACAGCACCTTACCAAACAAAAAGCGGTAAAAACGTTTCGGGCCAAGTTGCTTGATGACCTAACCGAATCGGTCATTGCCAAGCAAAACCTGAAAGGCGTGGAACTTAATATCCATGTACAAGATAGCCAAATTATTCGCAGTGGTTTTGAAGGCAACAACGAATACTTCACCCAAATGCAAGCTCAGCTTCAAGCGAAACCAGAAGCGGTGGCTGCGTGTAAACTGCTTAACGTGTCAACTCGATACTGTTTGAAAGGCGGCGTGTCTGAAGGTACGCAAAAAAATGACAAACAGTGGGCAAATGTGACCGTAAGGTCGGATCAATACAACGATGCCGTAACCATCAACGGTATTAACTACGGCAGTACACCTGTTGAGATTGTTTTGCCCAATGGCCGCCACCAAGTTACCGTCTCTAAAGATGGCTACGAAACCTACAACCGGGTATTAACAATTAACGGCAATGATACGGTTTGGATAAAGCTAAGACCGAATAAAGAGGGTTAATTACCTCAAAAAAACTCTGTTTTTCTGTCGTAATTCACAAAGATGCGGTTAAAACGCCATTTTGTCATTAAGTTATTGAAAGATGACTTCAGACAAAATGGTGTTTTCGTTTAGAATAGACACAATGAACTAATAACTTAACTGAAGTAGATAATAATGCGACAAGGTTTACCCGCTCTCTTATTAGCACTTTCGCCTTGCTTAGTGGCAACATCGACGATGGCAGAAGGAACGCCTTCCTCAGTAATTGCCATTGATGATGCGTTGTTTACTAAACAGTCCGAATTACAGGCAGCCCAGAAGGCCACCCATGAACAACAAGTGGTTGTGAACAACCACAACAGTGAGTTAGACAGGCTAACAAAGCAAGCCCAACTCTTTGATAAGGCACTTGCAAAAGCAAAAACTGACTTAGAACGCGATTACATGAAAATGATTGATGATCCTGAACTGGACATCATGCCTTCACAAAATGCCTACCAAGCAGCTTGGGCTAATGTAAAGCAGAATCAAAAAAACCGTTTAGAAGCTGAGCAAAAACGCCAAGAGTCAGAAGCACTGCTGGCACAAAAAAGGGCCGAGCAGAACACGGTCAGCAAAAATATCAATGAGCTAGAACAGCATAAATTACGCGCGCGAGTTGAGCGCTTAAGAGATGAACTCAAACAGAGTAGCACCGAGAAAGTTAGCTTTACTAACGCTTGTAGTGCCGATATGACATTGGCTCAATGCTCGAAACAGACCACTGACTTAGCGCTCCAGAAAGCGGTAAACCAGTATCAAACCAAGTTAATAGAGGCCACAAGTGAGGCCAAGCTCGTCCAACAACATCTGGCCAATGTCTCTTTTAATATTCATGTACTGCGCCATAAAACCGTAGATTCAGGTTTCTACAATGGCAATAAGTACAAAGCCGTACTAGATGTTCAGCTTGATGCAAGACCGGATGAAAACACACCATGTCGGTTGCTGAATGTCGAATCACAATACTGTTTCGCCCCAGGCGAATACTCAGCCAATACAGAAAAACAGAAAGAAATTGCTTGGGTTACCCTATCGATTCGCTCGAACCAATACAGTGATAAAGTCTCTATCGACAATGTAAACTATGGTAGTACTCCCGTCGAAGTGATGCTTCCAGTGGGACCGCACATGATTACGATTGAGAAAGAAGGGTATTACTCATTTAATCAAGAGCTGAAAATCACCTCAGATCATACATTAAGAGCGAACCTACGAGAAAAAGACAACCTACTTAAACCTGGACATAAATTTGCTGATTCCCTCAAAGGGGATATTAAAGCTCCTGAGTTAGTCACTTTGATCTCAGGCGAATATTTGATTGGCGAGCACGCATCGAAACAAGTTTTCCTTGATCATGCTTTCGCAATTGGTTCAACCCCCGTAACTGTGGGTCAATTTGAAACCTTTGTGAATCAAACCACCTACCAAACTGATGCTGAGCTACAAAAACTGTGCACAGCAGTCGCCGAATCTGAAATTACTCCGATTGCAGGTAGCTATTGGCGCGACCCTGGTTTTAAGCAGTTGAGCAACTCGCCAGTGGTGTGTATTAGCCAAAATGATGCGAAGGCCTACACTCGCTGGCTAAGTAAGGAAACTGGCTATAAATACCGTTTGCCGACAGAAGAAGAGTGGGAAATTGCCGCTCGCGCTGGTACACAAACAGACTATTGGTGGGGAGATGATTTCGGAACTGGGAAAGCGAATACTGGCTGGAGTGGTACACCTTGGTCAAATAAAAGTACCTCTCCTGTGAAGTCTTTCGCTCCCAATGGCCTAGGCCTTTATGATGTTGTCGGTAACGTGTGGGAATGGACAAATGACTCAAGAGGTCAAGCAAAAGGTGGAGCATGGAGCTTCTCCCCTGCAACGGCGGCGGCTTATGGTAATTTGTTTATTGCTCCTGCTACTTCGGCAAATTATGTTGGCTTCAGGGTCATTAGGGAACTTTAGGTAAGCTGAACTAGCTCAGCCATTTATATAACAAAGGGGGGGAATTCCCCCCTTTGTTATTGCACTCTCGTCGTCTAAAGTGGTGTTGAATATCAAACACGTTTGATATTTGATATCCATGTGGTATCCCTATGAATTTGCAACACCCTCGCAGCATTCATAGAACCTCTTCTGCACGTCGACAAGAAGCAATTCTTGTATTTATGCCAGCCCTTCTTCAGGCTGGCTTTTTTTATGTTCAAATGCCGCTATGGATTACAACCCGCCATGCCATTGGTATTATATCAATATCATTGTTAGGAGAACCCGCTATGGTCAATTTCCTCAGCGCAGAACAAATTTCATTGTTTCAACAGCTTCCGGGATATTGGGGTTGCAAAGATCTTAATTCGGTTTTTGTTTACGCAAACAATGCTTATGGCAAATTAATTGGTGTTAGTGATGCAAAACAGTGCATTGGATTAACTGACTTTGAAATGCCAAGCCCGACAACCGCTTGCGCCGCAGAATTCCAGCAACAAGATCGATGTGTAATCTCCACAAAAAAACCGTTAAAAGTGCTGGATATCCACCCCTATGCTGACGGTTCTTGGCGCGCTCATATTTTCACCAAAACCCCATGGTTCAACGCACAAGGTGAGGTTCAAGGTACAATTTTTTTCGGGCAAGAGCTAACTGATACCGCGATTTTGGAAGTAGGCCATTGGATATGTCGGGCAACAGGTTTAACGACCACACAGCATTCCGCGGGTGTTCTAGAGCCCATTTCCGGGCCCCTAACCACAAGAGAATCTGAGGTTCTTTTTCTTCTGCTTTATGGAAAAAAGCCCAAACACATTGCTCGGGTGATGAAGATTTCGATAAAAACAGTGGAAGGCTATGAAGCAAAATTGCGACATAAATTTGCAGCCCACAGTAAAGAGCAACTTATCGATATGGCTCTAGACCAAGGTTATGGCTCAAACATCCCCAAGACCTTGCTCAAAACGCAATTATCCGTGGTACTCAATAGTGAATGCCCCATATAGATGAGGCATTCATTGCGACTGACTTTTAACAAGCAGGCCTTATGGCGCTAAACGTTCAGCGTCCCATTGTTGATCATGTTGCGTAAACAAGAAGCGATCATGCAAACGATGCTCACCACCTTGCCAAAATTCTATCGATTCAACTTTAACGCGATATCCTCCCCAAAAACTCGGAACTGGGATCTCACCTTGTTCAAATTTCTTTTTTAACTCCAAGTATTTACCTTCCAAAATACCACGTGCTGAGATACGGCTGCTCTGGCGACTCGCTATCGCGGCAATTTGGCTATCTTTAGGACGAGAAGTAAAATATTTCATGTTTTCAAAAGCCGACAATTTTTCAGCCGTTCCTGTGATGTGCACTTGTCTCTCTAATGGGTGCCAAGGAAAGTGCAAGCTGACTTTATTGTTGTGTTCAATATGCTGCGCTTTGCGACTGCCTAAATTGGTGTAGAAAACAAAACTGTCTTTTTCGACATTTTTTAATAGCACTATACGTTGGAAAGGTTGTCCATTTTCATCAACCGTTGCCACTGTCATCGCCGTGGGATCGGTAAGACCGGCATCAATAGCCTGTTGCAGCCAAAGGTTAAACTGCTCAATAGGATTTGAAAGCAAATCTTTGCGTCTTAAACCGCCTTTTATGTATTCGCGGCGGATGTCTGAAAGTTCCATCTCTGCTCCTTATGAAATTTTTGACGATTGTGCGCCTATCATCGTCATAACTCAAGAGTGCTAAGGTTCAACAAAATCAGTAATTCACAGCTAAACTCTGTAGAACGTACGCAATAGGAAGTACAATCAATTCAAATGGTGAATAGTAATCTCATGATGAGTGGCAAATCCTTAACATTTTGCTAGACAAGTAATAAAATCAAGCAACTATACCCAAACAACTTACAGTTGTAGTCTCCTTCTACAGCTTTAAGTAGAAAAGGGAAATACACTACGATTAGGCGCAAAGGATAAGCGATGAGCAACAAGAGTTATAACAAACTCTCTTCGACAGAATTGGAGTACGTAGACGACAAAACGGCGGCTCTGCTACTGAACACGCCCAACAGTGCACGTGTGATGCTCTGGGTTATGGTCTGTTTTTTTCTCTTAGCCATCGTCTGGGCCTCATGGGCACAGGTCGACAAAGTGACAGTTGGACAAGGCAAAGTCGTTCCGTCATCGCAAGTTCAAGTGGTTCAAAACTTGGAAGGAGGCTTAGTCAAACAGATATTGGTTCGCGAAGGTGAACGAGTGCAAAAAGGCCAACAACTGTTATTAATTGATGACACTCGTTTCCGCTCAGACTACCGCGAACGTGAACAACAAGTCGCTAACCTTACCGCCAGTGTTCTACAGCTATCCGCTTCCATTACTAGCGTGATGATTAACGAAGAAATTGATGATGACAACTGGCAAAATAGCGTCAAAATTGACTATAACAAACTCGCCTTTCCACCGCTGTTAACAGACAACCAACCCGATTTAGTTAATAGACAAAGGGCCGCCTACCGGCAAGATCTTAATAACTTACGCAACCAACTTTCTCTTTTAGATCAACAAGTCAAACAGAAGCTACAAGAGTTGGTTGAAATACAAGCGCGCGTGAAAAATTTGCGCCAAAGTTATGATTTTGCGAATAAAGAGCTTGAGATAACCAAGCCTTTAGCAGACGAAGGTGTCGTGCCACGAATTGAGCTGCTGAAACTACAGCGCCAAGTAAACGATACTCGCCGTGAAATGACCACCAGCGAGCTTAACATCCCAGTATTAAAATCAGCGATTCGCGAAGCGGTGCTCAACCGTATTGATGCGGCTCAAAAGTTTCGCTCACAGCAGCAAGACAAACTGAACGAAGCCCAAGATAGACTTTCAGCAATCACAGAATCAGCCGTTGGGCTTGAAGATAAGGTAAATCGCACTGTTGTGCTATCGCCTGTGACAGGAACGATTAAGACGCTTTACGTCAACACCGTTGGCGGTGTTATCCAGCCCGGTATGGATATTGTTGAAGTAGTCCCAACAGAGGATACCTTGCTTGTTGAAGCGCAAATTGCCCCACAAGACATCGCCTTTTTAAGACCAGAGTTGCCTGCCATCGTAAAATTCAGCGCCTATGATTTCACCAAATATGGCGGCTTGGAAGGGACACTTGAGCATATCAGTGCCGACACAACTCAAGATGAAGAAGGCAAAAGCTATTATTTAGTCCGAGTAAGGACCAATCAAACCAGCTTAGGGCATGATGCTAACCTGCCTATCATCTCAGGAATGACGGCCTCTGTTGATATTATTACGGGTAAACGAACCGTGATGGATTATCTACTAAAGCCCATACTCAGTGCACAAAAAAATGCGCTAAGGGAGTAAGGTTCACTTATGCTTTTTAATATATTTATGATTGACGGTTTTTGATGAAGTTTTGGCTGCCACTGGTTTTATTGCTATTTATGCCCTCATCCCCCCAAGCGCTCAACACCAAAGAGCAGCAGTGGGTCGATGCGGTCGCGCTTACCTATGGCACAAGAGCGGGAAAACGCGTCGAAACATGGCGCAAAGAAATTGCCAAACACCAAAATGCTCCCGAACGTGACAAATTGACCGAAATAAATCGATTTTTCAATCAGCTGTACTTTGTTAATGATATCGATTTATGGGGGAAAAATGACTACTGGGCGACACCACTTGAGTTTCTAGGAAGCAACGCAGGGGATTGCGAAGATTTCACAATTGCGAAGTACTTCTCCCTGCTTGAACTGGGTATCGATGATAAAAAGTTGCGCCTCGTGTATGTTAAAGCCATTGAATTAAATCAGTTTCATATGGTTCTTGCGTACTATTCAACACCCAATGCCGAGCCCTTAATTTTAGACAATATAAACCCTGAGATTAAGCCAGCATCAACACGCCGTGATCTGTTACCGATCTACAGCTTTAACGGTAAAAATTTATGGCTAATGAAATCCAAAAATGGCCAGCTTGCAGGAGACTCTTCACGATTAAGTCTTTGGAATGACTTACGTGAACGGGAACGCTCGCTAAAATTGAATAAACCAATTGTAAGTTACGATGAGTAAGTAATATGACGCTATATAAACAACTTGTCGCGGGAATGATTGCCGTCTTCATTATGC
>NZ_NDIO01000336.1:0-7395 GCF_002241085.1 Vibrio sp. V03_P4A6T147 | reverse complement strand
GCCGAAAGGTCTGTAGCCCCTACAGGATGTCTGCTCCTCAACTATCCTACTATTTAGAGCTAGTACGAAGAGCACACTTTACGAGGAAGTATCCAATGAACGAAACCTTACTGGCACTAGTGGCCTTCTCCCCCATTGTGGTGGCAGCGATTCTTTTAGTCGGGCTCAACTGGCCTGCGAAAAAGGCGATGCCCGTGGCTTTTGCGTTAACCGTGGCCATCGCCCTCACCTTTTGGGATATGTCGGCAAACCGCGTGCTCGCTTCTGTTTTGCAAGGGTTCGGTATCACGATTTCCGTGCTCTGGATTGTGTTTGGCGCAATCTTCCTACTCAACACCTTAAAACACACTGGTGCTATCACCACCATTCGTAACGGTTTTACCGATGTTTCGGCTGATCGCCGTGTGCAAGCCATTATCATTGCGTGGTGTTTTGGCTCTTTTATTGAAGGCGCTTCTGGTTTTGGTACACCGGCGGCTATCGCGGCTCCGTTGCTGGTTGCGATTGGCTTTCCGGCGTTGGCTGCCGTATTGATGGGGATGATGATCCAATCCACTCCTGTCTCTTTCGGCGCAGTGGGAACGCCGATTATTGTTGGGGTAAACAAGGGGTTAGATACGCACAACATCACCGAAACGCTGATCAGCAACGGTTCAAGTTGGGATGTGTATTTACAGCAAATCACCGCCAGTGTCGCCATCACCCATGCGATAGTCGGTACATTGATGCCAGTATTAATGGCGATGATGTTGACGCGCTTTTTCGGTAAAAACAAAAGCTGGACCGAAGGGTTAGATATTTTGCCTTTTGCGATTTTCTCTGGCTTGGCTTTTACTGTGCCTTACGCGCTAACGGGCGTCTTTCTTGGCCCAGAATTTCCCTCATTAATCGGTGGCTTGATCAGCTTGGCACTGGTTGTCACGGCCGCGAAAAAAGGCTTTTTAGTACCAAAATCACAATGGGATTTTCCAGAAGAGAAATCGTGGCCCGCAGACTGGTTAGGCTCATTAAAAATTGATATTGAAGAGATCAAAGCCAAGCCGATGGGCCTTGCATTGGCTTGGACTCCCTATGTTCTGCTCGCGGTTATCCTTGTGGCAAGCCGTGTGAGCAGCGAATTTAAAGCGCTGCTGGCTGGAGTGAGCCTATCCTTTAACAACATTCTGGCTGAAACAGGCATCAGCACGGCCATTCAACCGCTTTATCTTCCCGGTGGCATCTTGGTTTTTGTTGCGTTACTGGCAGTAATATTGCAGTCACGCAGTGCGACACCGCTCATCAAAGCATTCGGTGAATCAAGCAAAACGCTGATCGGCGCGGGCTTTGTGTTGGTATTCACTATCCCTATGGTGCGTATTTTTATTAACTCTGGCGTCAATGGCGCAGAGCTTGCGAGCATGCCTGTCACTACCGCCAATTTTGCGGCGGGTTTAGTCGGTGATGCCTTCCCTGCATTAAGTGCCACCGTTGGCGCACTTGGGGCGTTCATCGCAGGCTCAAATACGGTGTCGAACATGATGTTCAGTCAATTCCAGTTTGAAGTGGCGCAAACACTCTCTATTTCCAGTGTGATGATCATTGCGCTACAAGCTGTTGGCGCAGCGGCGGGCAATATGATTGCGATTCACAACGTCGTCGCGGCATCAGCAACGGTCGGTTTATTGGGCCGTGAAGGAGCCACGCTGCGCAAAACCATTATCCCGACTTTCTACTACCTTGTGATGACTGGCCTTATCGGTTTAGTGGTGATTTACGGCTTTAATATGACCGACGTACTAATGACCCAGCAACCCTAAGTTTGGTGATGTGATTTGGTATCAACTTGGTTTTTATAACCATTAATCTTGTGTAATAAATGCAAAGCTCGCTAGGCTGCGGCTCTGTACAAATTAGGATTCAATCTATGATTATTTCAGCCTCCACCGACTATCGCGCTGCCGCGAAAGCGAAATTGCCTCCTTTTCTGTTTCATTATATTGATGGTGGCTCATACGGTGAGCACACGCTCACACGCAATACCGCGGATTTAGCTGACATCGCACTGCGCCAACGCGTGCTTAATGACATGTCAGAGCTCAGTTTAGAAACACAACTGTTTGGCGAACAGCTTGCAATGCCGATTGCCCTTGCCCCTGTAGGTTTAACTGGTATGTACGCGCGGCGCGGCGAAGTGCAAGCGGCGCGCGCGGCTGAAAATAAAGGCATTCCTTTTACACTGTCCACCGTATCGGTTTGCCCGATCGAAGAAGTATCAGCGGCGCTGGCTCGGCCGATTTGGTTTCAACTCTACGTGCTCAAAGATCGCGGTTTTATGAAAAACGTGTTGGAGCGTGCCAAAGCCGCGGGGGTAAAAAACCTCGTGTTTACCGTGGATATGCCCGTTCCCGGCGCGCGTTACCGCGACATGCATTCTGGCATGAGCGGCCCTAATGCGGCGATGCGCCGAGTGTTTCAAGCGATGAAACACCCAAGCTGGGCGTGGGATGTCGGCTTGCTCGGCAAGCCACACGATTTAGGCAATATTTCTGCCTACCGTGGCACGCCGACTAAATTGGAAGACTACATTGGTTGGCTTGGTGAAAATTTTGATCCTTCCATTTCATGGAAAGATTTAGAGTGGATCCGCGACTTTTGGGACGGCCCGATGATCATTAAAGGCATTCTAGATACAGAAGATGCCAAAGACGCGGTGCGCTTTGGCGCTGATGGCATTATCGTATCCAACCACGGTGGTCGCCAGCTTGATGGAGTGTTGTCAACCGCCAAAGCCTTACCTGCGATTGCTGATGCGGTGAAGGGCGACCTGAAAATTCTGGTCGATTCGGGGATTCGCACTGGGCTTGATGTGGTACGCATGCTGGCGCTGGGCGCGGACTGTACGCTGCTGGGTCGCTCGTTTGTTTATGCATTGGCGGCGCAAGGTCAAAGCGGCGTTGAAAATTTGCTCGATTTATATGAAAAAGAGATGCGCGTTGCCATGACCTTAACCGGAGCGAAAACCATTACCGATTTGTCACGAGACTCGTTAGTCAAACTTTAATCTCATGATGACAAACCAACGGTAGCCGCACGTTAACCTATCCACAACCTCAATTTAAAATGGGAAACAATGATGGCCAGCACTCTTTCAGACGCCACCTATCGTCAACTGGAAACGCAACTCGCTACGCGCATCGACCCTGAGCGCATCATCACGCAGCAGACAAAACGCCTTGCTTATGGCACTGATGCCAGTTTCTATCGCTTGGTGCCGAAAATTGTGCTGCGCTTACAAAGCCTTGATGAGGTCATTTTTGCCATTAAAAGCTGCCGCGAGCTTGGCGTTCACTGCACGTTTCGCGCCGCTGGCACCAGTTTATCTGGTCAGGCAGTTTCTGATTCAGTCTTGATCGCCTTAACCGATGACTGGCGCGGCCATCGCATTCACGATGAGGGTAAAAAAATCACCCTACAACCGGGGGTCATCGGAGCTGATGCCAACAAATACCTTGCCCCTTTTCAACGCAAAATCGGCCCAGATCCAGCCTCAATCAACACCTGCAAAATTGGTGGAATCGCCGCCAATAACGCCAGTGGTATGTGCTGCGGCACCGCGCAAAATTCTTACCGCACTGTCGATAGTATGAAGATCGTCTTCGCAGACGGTTCCGTGCTCGACACCGCAAACCCAGAAAGCATCGCTGCATTCAAAATCGCTAAACCCGAATTGATTGAAGGTATTGCTCAACTTCATGCACAAACGGCGCAAAATCACACACTATCAAAGCTTATTCACCACAAATATCGCCTAAAAAACACCACTGGCTACGCCCTAAATGCTCTCGTTGATTACTCTGATCCGATTGAAATTATTGAACATTTGATGATTGGGTCGGAAGGCACACTCGGTTTTATTGCCGACATCACCTACAACACCGTCATTGAGCACGCGCACAAAGCCTCGGCGCTGCTTGTCTTTGCTGATATTGAGCAGGCTAGCCAAGCGGTTACGACCCTGTCCAAAACCCCAGTTGCGGCAGTCGAAATGATGGATGGACGCGCGATGCGCTCTGTCGCTGACAAAGCTGGCATGCCCGCATTTATTGCGCAATTGAATCTAGAAGCCGCTGCGCTGCTAATTGAGTCTCACGCCAGCGATCACGCGGCCCTTCATTCGCAATGCAGCGCCGTGATGGCAGCACTAAGCGACTACCAGATCATCGAATCCGTACCATTCACCTCCGATGCCAAAACAGTGGCAACCTTATGGGGTATTCGCAAAGGGATGTTCCCTGCCGTGGGCGCAGTGCGCGAAGTGGGGACAACCGTCATCATTGAAGATGTGGCGTTTCCGGTAGAAAGCCTTGCCAGTGGTGTGCGCGATTTGCAGGCTTTGTTTGATCACTACCACTATCACGAAGCCATCATCTTCGGCCACGCTCTGGAAGGCAACTTGCATTTTGTCTTTACACAAGGCTTTGATAGCCAAAGTGAAATCGACCGCTACGGCGTATTTATGGATGAAGTGGCCGAGCTGGTGGCCGTGAAATATCAAGGCTCACTCAAAGCCGAGCACGGCACGGGCCGCAACATGGCACCGTATGTGGAATTGGAATGGGGCAAAGACGGTTACGCCTTAATGCAACAAATCAAAACACTGTTTGATCCACAAGGCTTGCTCAACCCCGGCGTTATAATCAACGATGATCCGCGTTCCCACTTAGCTAACCTAAAGCCGATGCCAGCGGCTGATGCCTTGGTCGATCGCTGCATCGAATGCGGGTTTTGCGAACCTGTTTGTCCGTCTCGCACGCTATCACTCTCGCCCCGTCAACGAATCGTCTTGTACCGCGAGCTACAACGTCGACGCGCGCAAGGTGAAACGGTAGAAGCTTCTGAGCTTGAAAAAGTCTTTGAATACCAAGGATTAGACACCTGCGCCGCAACTGGCTTATGCGCTGAGCGCTGCCCTGTTGGCATCAACACTGGCGATTTAGTGAAAAAGCTGCGCACCGCGAAATACCAAAAATTCATCCCCATTGCTACATGGACGGCGGATCACTTTGCCGCCACCACAGCCGTGGCTAAAATCGGCCTCAGTGCCAACCAATTGGCTAGCAAATGGCTGGGCGAGAAGTTAGTCGGCGGCGCAACCAACGGCTTGCGTAAACTCAGCAAAGGCAAAACGCCTATTTGGTATCCACAACTGCCGCAAGCCAATCATCAGAACTTAGCCATTGCAGTAGAAAACCTGCCGCGCCGTGAGAAAAAAGTGGTCTATCTACCCTCTTGTGCGAGCCGAAATATGGGCCAACAAAACAGCGCGGGCGATCAGCGGCCATTAACCGAAGTGACCTTATCGCTGCTTAACAAAGCAGGATATGAGGTGATCCTACCTAACGAGCTCAACAGCCAATGTTGTGGTATGCCCTATGACAGCAAGGGAATGAATGAGCTTGCACAGTCCAAAGCGCAGCAGTTAGAAGCCGCGTTATGGCAAGCTAGCCAACAAGGGCGATATCCGGTATTGATGGACACCAGCCCGTGTGCAAAACGCAGTATTGAACAATTTACTAAACCACTGGAGATCTTAGAACCCGTCGGTTTTGTCAATAAGTATCTGCTGGATTCTTTAGCGATCAAGGCCAAAGAAGAAACTGTGATGCTGCATATCACCTGCAGTGCGCGCAAAATGGGGTTGGAAGCCGACATGCTCAAATTGACCCAAACCTGCGTCAGCACAGTGATTGTGCCAGAGCATATTCAATGCTGCGGCTGGGCGGGCGATAAAGGCTTTACCACGCCAGAACTCAATGCGGCGGCTGTTCATCCGCTCAAAGAGCAAGTCCCTGCTCACTGCGAACGCGGATTCAGTAATAGCCGTACCTGTGAAATTGGCCTGTCGCACCACAGCGGCATTCCATATCAATCCATTTTGTATTTGGTTGATGAGGTGTCTAAACCGCTTTGATCTACCCTCAATCTTAAAATGGCTCATTGGATAAAATGGGCTGTTTTTTTTGTCTCTTTATCTGGCGTACCTTTACCTCGCACACCAAGAGTTTGTAAATACGCTTTGGGGCTTAAACCAAACTGACTGCGAAAGCGTTGATTAAATCGTTGTTCCGATTGGTAGCCGCAACACTGTGCCAATATCGCTATATTTCGTTGGCCACTTTGCATTAAGTTCAGCGCGTGATTCACACGCACTTCAGCCAAAACCTCACGGTAACGGGTGCCATGTTGCTTTAAGCGTCGAATTAAGGTCGCGCGGCTCATGGCAAAGTGCGTTGCTACCCGCTCAAGTGGATGTTCTTCTTCTGGTGACTGGGCGAGGTAGTTTCTCAGCTTCTGCTCAAAGGGTAGAGAATTACTCTCAAAGAGCCAATGCAGTACACCTTGCTCAGCCAATTGTTGGTATAACACCATCAGTAGATAGGCTTGGGTTTCTTGGCTGATTAACGAAAGATCGAACGAGGCGAGCGCATTGAGCGAACTTTTCAGTGAGGGGCTGGTTGAAATCACAGGCCACATAACTGGGCGATCATGACTTGCGCTTAACGCAAGCATCACCTCGGTCGGGCGGTAGGTGAAACTGAACAGCCTTGAAGAGAAGTAACCGTGTTCTGGTAAATTTTCGAAACTGAGCGAAGCTGAGGCCTCACACAATAATAACGAAGTGCTCGATAGATTAGTGGCCTCTTCTTTATGAAACAGTTTTTTACTGCCAGATTGGATCTGAATCAAGCTTGGAGAGTGAATCCTCACATTTCTCAGCCTTTGTTGCTGAGCGGCTCGAAAGGTGGTGACTTGATATTGGTGATTCATCACTCCCCCATGAATTAGCGTGTATAAGTTGCGGTCAGCGTCGCTTTTTCTAACGCCAAACTATTGAGGGTAAAACCAACCACCGCAGGTGATACATCGGCCGCCAAATTGAGTTTTTCCGTCGGGAGAGCCCATACCGTAAACTGGTAACGGTGCATTCCGTGCCCTTCTGGCGGACAAGCACCACCAAAACCAACGCTGCCATAATCGATACGTGTTTCTATTGCACCGAGCTTTTTGACTTCAACCCCACGTGCTAGCTCACTCACTGTCGCTGGAATATCCAGCGCAATCCAATGCCAAAAGCCACTTCCTGTCGGAGCATCTGGATCAAAAGTCGTAATAGCAAAACTTTTGGTTCCTTGTGGTGCATCAGTCCAAATTAAGTGCGGCGAAAGATTCTCCCCAGAACAACCCCAGCCTGAAAATTCAAAGGTTTTTGCCATCGGGTGGCCTTCTTGGATATCACGGCTGCTGAGTTGCAGAGCGTTTGCCATCCCTGCAAATAATAAGCTGGTGGTTAACGTCGTGATGACGATGGCCGAGCTAAAAATCGTCGAGTTCATTGTTTTCTCCTATGAATAAGGT
>NZ_NDIO01000205.1:0-7447 GCF_002241085.1 Vibrio sp. V03_P4A6T147 | reverse complement strand
GTCTATATATAGGATAATCAGAACCATAAATAGATTGGATGCTTTGACGCCACTCTTGAATCTCTTCCTTCGGTATTCGCCAACCGTACCTAAGCATGAGGTATGCGTACCATATGTGACTTGTAGAACTAGCAAACACCCATGAAAGATTACTCTCTAAAATAAATTTAGCTCGTTCTCTAAACTTAGATGGCGCACTATTCACAATGCTATGAAGCATCTCATACTTTCTCTTCCGAAGCTTAATTGATAAGTAGAGATTCAAGATCAAGTATGGGAACCCGCCTACTACTAGCAGTAACACTCCAGCTTTAATAACTAAATCAATCAAAGATCATTTCCTCAATAACTTTCCCTGTATCGTTCGAGAGTTCTCCTCCATACATTCCCCAAATAAAAGATCCACCAGCGACCAATGCAATTGATAGTCCGCCAGTAACAGGTATAAGAGCGATTCCCCATCCTATCGCAAGTCCACCCAAAACGTTTGTCAGGCCTGACGTACTATTTCTAACAACACTTCGATTGCAGGTTTCCTCAAACCAACCACTCGTATTGCATGTTTTGGCTACATCCATAGCATTACCATACAAGCCAGCCCCAATCACTAACCCATTGGCAACACCCAAAAATCGACTGAAAGACATAGCTTGCTTATACAAACTAGTCATCTCAATCCCTGAGACCGCCTTAGAGAAATCTTTCGCTCGATACAATTGTCGCTTACCGACATTAAGGTAGTCATTGATACGCTTCGCTTGAACATTTTTAATGTAACCCGGCTTACCAACCTCCGAAAGAATAGATTTCATCTCCTTTTGAAAGTCTCTCGCTTCTTTTCGCCATGACTTGTAATCAGGGTTAGAATAGAGAGCCTGCCCTGATAAGCCTTTGGTTTTCTCTGCAATATAGCGCGAATATTCAGCAAATGACTTCATCCTTTTGCTAAGCTTGTCCCCTTGAACCTGAGCGCCAGCAACTACGGCTCCAGCTCCTGCAACTATGTGATTTAAGTTAAAATCGCTAAGTTCTGTTGAAGCAGATTCACCTTGGTAAACATCTAGGCCGGATGTCGCCGCAACGAGTAAAGCATTGGTTGCCGTTTCATGGTGCTCTGCAAACCATTTCTTCTCTTCACTAGAGAGCTTCAGATACTCAGTCATAAGATCATTAGCTTGTTTGATAGCGACTTCTTCATCTGGATGTTTTTCTACCCATGGCGACACAACCAAAGGCATCCCTTCAATAATTTGGCTAAAGCTGCGTTTGAGGTGAGGATTCGATTTGAATACATGGTCAAGAATCGCCTTATCTTTTGATAAATAGGTTTCTTGCGCAAAATCTTCCACACTCATTTTCTTATCGGCGAAGACAAGATATACATCATCGACATCCAGAGGAGAGATTTGCCCCAAGTTAGCCACGACAAGGCCATTATCCAGAACAGTCTCGCTGTTGATAGGTTTAGCTGATGTTCCCTGAAAATTGCCGTTGTAAGCATAGTGAGTGTTTGCAGCTTGATTGTATGTCTTGGGCTCCACTGGCGGTAAATCACGTTGAACGATTTTGGTACTATCAAGATCTACAGGCTCTTGAACCGTGAGCGCATCCCCGACTTTCAATGACATCGGGTCAGCGTTGTACTGTGGATTCAAATCCAGTAATTGTTTCGCCGACAAACCATATTGCTCTGCAATGGCTCCCCATGATTCTCGTTGGTTGGTCTTAGAGTCCGTTCCAACAGTATGCGTTTCTGGTTTACTCTCTGCTTTCTCTGTGTCCGAGGGTTGAATGGTTTGTCTTTCTGCGACAGGTTGCTTGGGCGCAGCAAGCAATTCGTTGATATCAAGTTTAATACCATGTTGAGCCAACCAGTCATCATTGAGGTTGTCTAGCTCTTCTCGGGTAATTGGCTGTTCAAGATAAATCAGATGTTGGTTTTCAACGTCTTTACCTTCGAGCTTCCAGTAAACCAGAATGGCACTTTGATAGATGTTGTAGCCTTGCTCATCATTAAGCTGCTCGTGAGTGGAGCGTGTCGCGTAGAAGGCCCACTTGCCATTTCCTAGCAGCTTGTATTCTTGAACTAAACGGCCATTGTAGAAATGGTAGTAGTAGCCTTCTGTTGGTAGCCCCAAACGCTCACCAAGCTGCACTGAGGGGACAACTGGGATAAAGGCTTCTCGCACTACACCAGAGCCTATAGGCTTCACCTGCACATTGTCGGGAACGCTAATACCCAGAGCATTGGACGCTACTTTAGCGACTAATTTTTTCGGTTCATCAAAGGCGGTATGAGCGGTATATTTTGTACCGTGCTCGATTGCCTCCGTCTGCCAACGGCCAATCAGGGATTCTTGTTTGGTTTTCGCCAGTTCAAACGCATACCCCACGCTTTTTCTAAACGTCTCATCCGAGCAAGCCACTTCAAAGCAATATTCGTATTGCAGTTTTGGTGGTGCATCTGAGGTATCAGGTTTTACGGGCTCAGGAACGTAGGTCTCTTCAATGTTAGGCGCATAACCAGCGGAGCTTTGAGTGGGCGCAGCACTGCCAGCCGCACCGCCAGACATTTTTGTTCTGGACAGGTAGGCACTTTTCGCTTCTGGCGATAACGCCTCTTGCCCTTCCGCCGACAAGCTCCATGATTTGCTCATACCATCTCGGAGCATCACAGGCTTCGAAGGTGAGTCCGTCAATAGTGCTAACTCACCACTTTTCAACTTCTCCATAAAACTGGAATAGCTCATCCCCTGAGGGAGTGCCGAGCCTAACGCTCTTTCGTCCAGCCGACCAATGTCACCTTCAACCTGACCAAACTCATATGCCATCAGTTCGGTTAACCGTACCACTCGATAACCCACAATCAAATCCATCCGCTACTTTCAATGGGCGTATTCTACCTGACCAGCGGGAATTGCAGGATTTATAACCATAAGTTCGGTCTACCAATTGCAGACATTGTGATTTTCACCCACTACATCCAAACCTATTGATAATGACTTCATCATTAACCAACTTAGCCCAAACAAAAAATAGGGCATAGCTTGAGAGGTGTTACCCTCCCAAACTATGACTTCTTGTATTAGTCAGCTTCTGCCGCTTCAACCGCCAACAGGTCAGCTCTTTCATTCCCTTCAATGCCCGAATGTGCTTTGACCTTAAATACCTCGACATACTTCCTAGAACTCAATTCGTCCACTTGTTGCCAAAGCTTGCGGTTTTTAACCGGTTTCTTATCCGCTCGACGCCAACCTCGACCTTTCCAATCGTCCATCCAGATATTGAAACCTTTCACACAGTAATCGCTGTCCGAGTAGATAACATCCCCATCTTCTGCGTATTCCAATGCTTCAATTAAGGCCAGTAGTTCCAGCTCAGCATTGTCGGTTTTTCGATTGATGGTGATGCTCTCTTCATGAACAATCGCGTTGTCTTCATCCATGACCACCAGCCCGATACCACCTCGTGTACATCCGTGTTGGTTGTTCGGTGCAGCGCCGTCTACGTAAATTGAATAACTCATTTTTTTATCTCTCCAATTGCAAAAAGGGCGCATGACTTTGCTTAGTCAGCGCCCGTTGATGATGTGATTTGATGTTTGTGTTACTGAAAGGATTCGTGGTTGTCTCGCATACTCAGACGCGACTCCATCCATTCCTCGATTTCACTTTCGACCCAAGCTACCGCTCGTCCACCGAGTGGCACACTTTTAGGAAAGTCGGTTTCATCTGCCATGAACTTATAGATAGTGGAGCGGCCTAACCCTGTTAATGACATCACGTCTTTAAGTCGTAGAAATCTCATGGGAATTGTCTCCTCTTGTATATACCCATGGATAAGCCGCCACGGTAAAAAAGTGCAGTCGGCCTAATCTAATCTAGGCTAGAGCCAAAGCAGTAACGCTCTTCTTTCCACGCTTCAGCAAAGCTACTCAGACGGTGGAAGACACAACGCTTTATATTGGTATCTTTGCTCTTACAGCGTGTTCCTAGTCCATCGTTCCCTCGGTCGTTAAACAAAATGATTGATCGCTCTTTGCCTTTGTAGTGCTTTTCTATCGCTTCCTTCCAAGCTGTTTTTAGATGATCCACAAGCTGATTACCTTTATCCCAACAAATGGCAGGGCCGAAGTACTGACTATCATCAAGAAACAGCATCACTCGGTAGTTATGTGAAGGAGTTTTATCAGCTCGCTTACGCCATACATAAGGCAACGAATCTGCATCGATTTTCTCTTTCAGAATGTCAAAGTAGTCATTGAGGATGCTGAGATCGGTGTCTTGATGATCTTTAGGCAGGTATAAATCCAAACGCATCGCAAGAGTACGTTGATACTGAGTCAGAGCCTGATCAAAGACTTTATCCATCGTGGTAAGCGCTGATTCGTAAAGTCCTTTATTGCTGTAAAACAATGGATAATCTTTAAATGTTCTAGCACGAGTAATGGTTGGAAGGTGGGTTGTGTTCGACATGAGTAATACCTCTCAGTGTGTGAATGACATAGGCATTACTCGCGCTGTATTTTTTAGGTGAGTCGTGACTGCAACCAAAGCTCTTGTTGAAGTGACCGTTCCGGTTGGCAATGGGCTTCGCGAGACGACTGATTCGATAGAAGAACTCGTTTAACTGTAACGGGAACACTTCAGCGTCAGACAACAGCTCAAAACCTTCATTCGTAGGAGAGTAGGCTAATCCAGAGCATGGTTGGCTGTAATAAGCTTCAACCACCCTATCCCATGTCTTCCTCACTTTTTTGTAGAGAAAACGCCCCCAACCCTCTCGTCCAGTGCCGAAGTTTTGAAAGAGATCCCTATCAAAGAGCAAGATAAGATGATGATGCTGGCTGGTGGATTCACTGGCCTTCGCCCAGATATAGCGAATGACCGTTTGCTGGTATTGATAAGTTCTGTCGGTGTATTTGTCTCTACAGAGCTCATTAGTCTCCGATTCTAAAATACGAAAGAAATGGGCAAACACCGCTAGGTAATCTTCCCCGAAGTCACTCGGTAGGTTTAGGTTGATGTGAACAGCAAAGATTCTTGGGTATTGGTTTAGTGCTTCAGTCAGCACTCGGTCTATCTCCTCTAGGTATTCGAGAACGAGACCATCCTTTTGGTAGTAGAGTGGCTTTCCATTAAAGGTTCGGTCATGAGTGATGGTGTGGACTCTTTGATGAGCCTCGTTGAGTTGATGAATCATGATTGGTTCCTGTGGTTTGTTGTGATTCCCACAGGAACTGGTACTGCCGTTACTTTTTAAGCTACTTATGGCTATAGCCGAAATTTCGTCTACCGCTACCAAAGTGCTTAGTGTTCTCTTTTGCTAGATAGCTAATGTGCTTAAAGAACTCATCAAACGCATCATCAAAGTCTTCTGAGTTACAATTCAAACGGTGGATGACCACACTGTCGCTATTCTTTCTCTTTGAAAAATGAACCAGTCCATTGGCTTCCTCGTAGTCGACACCAGCCACCCTCGCCCATGCCTCTACGATAAAAGAGCCTAAGCTCTCCTGTTGCGTTTGAGTTTTCCCCAACCAGTTAAATCTATCTTTGTTGAACATGAGTACTAGGTGATAGTGGTCGTTTATCGAGCTAGAGCGCTCCCTCACCCAAGCAATCCGCACTTTGCAGGGATGCACTCTAGCACTCCCTTCTCTTTTCTTTCGTTTTCCGGAGTGATCAATCTGCGACTGTAATGAGCGTAGAAAGTCGGTCATGACATTACCGCTCTTTTCATTGTTCCTTAGCTTAGGAAACCTCAAATCCACACGAATAGCCATCAGCCGAGGATACTCGTCCAATGCGAGATCAATCGTATCGTGCATTTTCTCTAAGTAGTCGATATAGAGTGGACCGTGCTCGGTCTGGATAGGTCTACCCAGAAACGTTTTCTTGTTGGTCAGTCTGAGGTTTTTGTTTTTTCTAGAACGTACATTCATTCCTATCTACTCCGGTGTTTAGGTTCATAGATAGGTCTGTGTCGTTAATTTTTAATTGCGTACTGTGAGTCACTATGGTGACTCAGTTGATGAGCTTATGCCGATGTAATGGGTGTATTGATAGGGTAGATATGACTGTAATAATACTAACCAGACAGACAATGCTAAAACTGCTACGTATACATTTCCTGTCCATCTAAAGGGGCAAGTGCTAGTTAACCATCAACACCTAGGCACTGAACTGTGGAAAATCGATGTCCTCTCCCCCACTCTCGAATCCAAGTAAGTTACACGTTAAATGACAATCCGTTGAGCTAGTTAATGAAGAGATAGATCGATAATGCCCACGACTTCAACAGCAATCCATCACGCTAAAACAACCCAACTCATCCTCATTTACTCACATAAGATAAGATTATTAAAAATATTTTTTACCTATAAATCAATCAAGTTGGAAGAATAAAATTATAATAGTATATCTAGCAAAATCGAAAAATAATGGAAACGTACTCAATGCTCAACAATTGGGCAACCCAATGCAACTTAAAAGAAACCGTAGTTTCTCAACATCCGTTGCACAACTTCATTAATCCATTTGATCGTCAAAATGAATTTTTAGTGCTTACTGATAGCCAAAAAACAGATGGTAGATTTACGCGTAGACAACATACTCCCTCATCACTTATCCAACTCAACTCATGGGCTGATTTCCAACCAATGACAAAGCCCTTTGAACCAAACTCTGAGATCTATGTTCTACCCTCTCACCCCCTCAGTGAGTCAACAAGACAGACTCATTTTATGGGAGCATCACTAGTTGAGTACGACAACATTTACCAATACATAGAGCAAAAAGCTCAAGAGTTGGGGTTTCGCCAGCAGCGCACCCAGAACCTAATTATTGTGACTATGTTGTTAGCAAAGAACTTTGATTTAATGATTGGTGGAGTCCCTATAGGCGGAAAATGGATAGCGGATAAACTCGGTACAAACACCTATAAAGTAAGTGATCGGCTGAAGGATTTAGAAGATATGAACCTGATTCGGCGATGCTCAAGACTCTCGAAAAAAGACAAAACAAAATTAACTGGCTTCATTGAATTGACTCCGTTTTTTTTGCTCAACTTCACATCATTCTTTAGTAACAAGGATCATATCAACTGCGAGCAATACTTAGCCTCAAAAGCCGCCACACAGAAAGGGGAAACCAGCTATCAAATCTACGGTGAGAAAGGGCACTTTGAATACAAAGATATAATCTATACCCTTAAAGTTAGGTTACTCGAATTAACTAGAAATCCTACGGTCTGTGATCAAGTAAAGGTAGCAGCATACAAAGCGTTACTGTAGCGCTAACAATTAACAGGATGCTTTTACCTGAATTGTCACAAAAAAGGTGCACAGCAATAGAAAAGCATGTAATTAAAGTGATGAATAATGACAAGCTGTGATTAGCGTACAAAGTGCAACAAAAGCTCTAGGGCTCTTTAAACACTGAAATAT
>NZ_NDIO01000169.1:0-7608 GCF_002241085.1 Vibrio sp. V03_P4A6T147 | reverse complement strand
AACCCAAATGGTGGCATAGCGCTGTGGTATACCAAATATACCCGCGCAGTTTTTACGATTCTAATCACGATGGTATCGGCGATTTAAATGGCATTATTAGTAAGCTTGATTACCTTGCAGAGTTAGGCATTAACGTTATTTGGCTATCTCCTGTTTATCAATCTCCAATGGATGATAACGGTTATGATATTTCTGACTACCAAGCAATAGCTCAAGAGTTTGGTTCCATGGAAGATATGCAGCGTTTACTGAGCGAAGCACAAAAACGCAATATTAAGATAGTGATGGATCTTGTCGTTAATCACACATCGGATGAACATCAATGGTTTTTACAAGCGAAGCAATCGCGAGACAATCCGTATCGAGATTACTACATTTGGCGGGATGCAAAATCGGATGGCAGTGTACCGGATGATACAGGGTCAATTTTTGGTGGCAGTGCTTGGCACTGGGATGAGCAAACGCAGCAATATTACTTCCACCTTTTTTCCAAACGTCAGCCAGATCTGAATTGGGAAAACCCTAAAGTGCAGCAAGAAGTGCACAGCATGATGAACTGGTGGATTGAAGAGGGCATTGGTGGTTTTCGATTAGATGTTATTGATTTAATTGGCAAAGAAATTGATAAGGGCATTACTGGCAATGGCCCGCGCTTGCATCCGTTATTACAGCAAATGAATGCCGCCACCTTTGGTAATCAAGATCTGCTGACCGTGGGAGAAACTTGGGGAGCCACACCAGACATTGCAAAACTGTACAGTGCGCCGAGTCGTCGTGAGTTATCGATGGTTTTCCAATTTGAACACATCACTTTGACGTGGGAGCAGGGTGACAAATGGAACCCTATTCCGTTAGATCTTAAGCAGTTTAAACAGGTATTAACCAAGTGGCAGATTGAGCTTGCCGATCAGGGTTGGAATTCATTATTTTGGAATAATCATGACCTACCACGCGCTGTATCTAAGTATGGTGATGACAAACGCTACCGAGTTGAATCTGCGAAAATGTTGGCAACGAGCTTACACTTTCTGAAAGGCACGCCTTATATTTATCAAGGCGAAGAGATTGGGATGACGAATGTGGCCTTCGATTCGCTCGATCAATACCGAGACATCGAGACGTTAAATTTTTATCGTGTGAAGACAGAATCGGGCGTTTCTCATCAGCATATGCTGGATGCTATTCATCAAAACAGCCGCGATAATGCTCGAACGCCAATGCAATGGTCAGCGGATAAACACGGCGGATTTACTCAAGGTTCTCCGTGGATAGAGGCGAATCCTAACTACCTAAAAGTCAATGTTGAACAAGCGCTCGCTGATAAACAATCGATTTACCATCACTATAAGAAGTTAATTGCACTGCGTAAAAAACACCTGTCCATCGTCTATGGATCGTTCACGCCTTTATTTGAAGAACATGACCAAGTGTTTGGCTATGTGCGCGAGTACCAAGGTGAGCAAATTGTCGTGATCAGTAATTTTTCATCGGCCACGGTTTGTTTAACAATACCCGAAAAGTTTCAATTGAGAGCGGTGGAGTGTTTGAGCTCTAATTATCAAGAGATTGAAAAATTAGAAGAAAACCTAGTACTCGAGCCTTATCAATCCATCGCGGTTTTGATGAGAGAGTAAAGTGAGTGGCTCATTTTTGATCTGGAATGAACGCAGCGATTTGGCTGCGTTTTTTCATTCATTGACCCAAATCGGAATCTATTCCTCAATTAGTGTGATTGTGCGTAACACTCTTGAAAAGAGTACGGTACTATCTTAGTGCTAAGGCTATGTGGCTTAATTAATCCACGAGCATTAGATATAGAGTGGCCTCTCTGTTTTGGATGAACGGATTTGACTATTTCGTATGCTTTAAATGGTTCGAGACAGAATGAATGTGGTCAGACTTTTTCAAAGATTGAGAAAAATGGTCGATAATGAAGTTAATCAGCTAAATAAGATTTGAATCAATGAGCACTATTGGGATTGCCATAGGCGCAACCGGGTTATCACTTATCCTCATCTTCGTGTGGATGTTTTCGCTCTCTTTGCGCAAAAAACGCTTAGAGGAAGAGAGAAAAGAGAGAGAAATCGCTTATCGCAAAGCGATAGAAAAATCACGTGAACAAGAAAGACAAGATCGCTTGTTTAAGGCCGAAACAGGCCATGTGCCGACGATTTTGTATTTAGCGAAAGAAGCCGAACGAACCAACCTCAAAGAGGCGATGTACTGGTATGACAAAGCGGCAAATTATGACAATGTTACGGGAATGTATGGTGTTGTTCGGATTTGCCAAAAGTTTCGAGATGATCTGATTTTGCGGGAAAAAGAGAAGTTTTGGCAGACTTGTATTGCAGGAATTGAAGGTAACTTAACCGCAAAGTATGAAACTGGCATGGCCTATATTCATGGCCGTGGCGTGGAAGCGAATACTGCGAAAGGAGTCTCGTTAGTACAAGAGGCTGCGGAAGCGAATTTGCTCGACGCTGTGATTTTCATGGGGGATTGGTGTGTTTCACACGACAATATCGCGCCATCACCAGCGGATTCAACATTTTGGTATTCCAAAGCCGCGAAGCTAAATAGCCCGATAGGACAGATGAAACTAGGCTTGAATTACCTTAAGGGTGTTGGTGTCGCAATGGACCACAGTAAAGCTTGTTATTGGTTAGAGCGATCTTCTGAAAAAGGTCATGTAGAGGCGATGTATCACGCAGGAGAAGCTTGGATAGATAAAGGTTCAAATGGCAATGCTATTGCTTATATTTGGTTATTTTTATCGGCTCATTTTGGTTTTGAACCGGCAAAGGTGCTAAGAGATCAAGTGGGCTCACGTATCGGTGTCGATTCTGTTGTGGGGTTGCAATCGTTGGCCAAACCACTCATGAAGAAAATCGGCGCGGGTACTGTAAGTAAACACTCAATTATTAAGGCGCTGAACAAGCTCTACAAACGTGGGATCCCTATCCCAGAGAAAGGGGAGTTGCCTGATGAAGACGATCTCTCATTGAGCGTAGTGGCGGATGCCTCCGAAGAGCGTTTGTCATCCAGCCCATCTGATGATCATGAGGTTCTAACGAGATTAGATTTCTCCAATACTTCAATGGACAGGTAATGTTGGATCGATAAAGTGGCTAAGCACTGTAAATAAAAAATCTCTGAAATGAAAATCCCCAGCGAATCGACTGGGGATTTTTGTTGGTATCGGTTTTAGTGTATCGAATGATTATGCTGATTTATTGTGCTCAGCTTGGCAAACCGCAGCGGTGAAGACAACATCTGTGGAGCTGTTGAGCGCTGTTTCGGCTGAATCTTGAATCACGCCTATGATAAAGCCAACGGCAACAACCTGCATTGCTACGTCATTTGAAATGCCAAATAGCCCACATGCGAGCGGGATCAGCAGCAGTGAACCACCGGCAACACCGGATGCGCCACATGCAGAAACAGCAGCAACGATGCTCAGTAGCAAAGCTGTCATAAGGTCAATTTCAATACCTACTGTGTTTACTGCAGCTAGGGTGAGAACCGTGATAGTAATGGCGGCACCAGCCATATTAATGGTCGCGCCGAGTGGGATCGAGACTGAATAAGTATCTTCATCCAGTTTTAGTTTCTCACACAATGCCATGTTTACTGGGATATTGGCGGCGCTTGAACGTGTGAAAAATGCGGTGACACCACTTTCACGCAAGCACTGGAACACCAATGGATACGGGTTTTGGCGAGTTTTCGCGTACACAATGATTGGGTTGACAACTAATGCGATGATCAACATAGCACTGAGCAATACGAATAAAAGGTTGGCATAACCAGCCAAAGATTCAAAGCCAGTCGTGGCAAACGTGGATGCAACCAAGCCGAAAATACCAAACGGTGCTAGGCGAATAATAAAACGCACAATTTGTGAAACGCCGTGGCTTAAATCTTCAAATACGGCTTTAGTTGTTGCTGAGGCATGGTGTAAAGCTAAGCCCAACCCAACAGCCCATGCCAGAATGCCAATATAGTTTGCACTCATTAGAGCATTGACTGGGTTATCAACCAGCTTAAACAACAGGGTATTAAGCACTTCAGCGATGCCTTGAGGAGGCGTTGCACCTTCTGCCCCCGCAACCAATGTTAAGGTTGTAGGGAAGATAAAGCTCAATACAACGGCAGTAAGAGCGGCGGTGAAGGTTCCAAAAAGGTAAAGCACCACGATTGGGCGCATATAAGTGTGTTGGTTTTTCTTTTGGTTTGCGATGGACGCGGCGACCAAAATAAACACGAGGATCGGCGCTACGGCTTTAAGTGCGCCAACGAAAAGGTCGCCAAGTAGGCCGACGCTTTTCGCATCATCGGGTGAAAGGGTTGCTAATATCCCACCGAGAACGATACCGGCGAGTATTTGCAGAACCAAATTGCCACGCGCAAAACGGGCGAAAATATTGTTGCTTTGCATAGTTATCCCTGCAATAAATCGAATTACATCCTGCATGACCTAAATACTATGAAGCCATAGCATCGGTTATGGTAGACAAATAGAGTTATAGTGACATCAGTGAGCTCCACTGAAGGGGGTAATGATATCTACGCGGGATATTGTGTCTAGAATTAATTGATAATCAGCACAAATAATTAATCAATGTGTGGAAATGCAATCGATTTTGAGTGAAATGTAAATAAAATGTAGCATTTATGGTGGTGGAATGATAAGCCTCTCGTCGGGATGTCTCGCTCTCGCCATTAGACTGGTCAATGAGCGTTTAGTGCGATGATAAAAGAGGGTAAGCCAACATCGCTTACCCTCTTCTTTTTAATGGTGTGCCATACCACTCATCACTTTTTTTACTGGTGCAGTAATGGTTTGCTGCTCACCATTGGCAAAGGTCAGTTGTACGTCAATCTTTTCACCTTCAACCAATGGTTTCTTCAAATCAAAAAGCATGATGTGCAAGCCGCCCGGTTTGAGTTCGACGTGCCCTTTGGCCGGAATTTTAAATTCAGTGACTTGACGCATTTTCATCACATCTCCTTCGGTGATTACATCATGCAACTCAACTTTCCCTGCCACATCGGTGTTGGCCGATACAATGAAGCGGTCCGTTTCACCTTTATTCATGATTTGAGAAAATACTGCGCTGGTGGTGGCGGTTGGTGCGGTAGCACGTGCGTAAGGGTGATGTACCATTATATCTGTGTTCGCAAAAGCAAGTGGGCTAAAGGCAAAGCTTGCTAAAAAAAGAGCATTGAGCTTCATGTTATTTTCCTTGTGATGACGTCATTATTGTTTTGATGGCTTCAACAATGGGAGCCGGTGAAAGCGTGTGTGGAACTTTAGTGATTAATGTTCCATCTGGTTGTAAAAAGTAGAAGTAGGAGCTGTGATCTAATGTGTATTTCAGTTCAGATCCCTTTAATTCGGTTTTGCGGAAAATGACGCCATACTGATGCGCCAGTGGTGTTGTAATATCTAAAGGAGCAGAAAGTCCCTCGATCATAGGGTGGAAATATTGGGCGTATTGATGAGAAGCATCAGCAGCGTCACGCTCTGGATCGAGAGAGATAAATAAAGGGCGCAGCTTTGCTTTGGTTACATCATCTAGTTGATTGAGTGCACCTGCTAACATAGCCAGAGATGTTGGGCAGACATCTGGGCAGCGTGTAAAGCCGAAGTAAACAACACGTATGCGTTCATCTTTAGTATCAAAAATAGAGATGGGTTGATTTGCTTTGCCAAATAAAATCACCTCAGAAGATGAGCTATTACCGCTCTCTAAATCCATACTTTGCTGCGTATCAAAATAGGTTTTTATGCCAAAGCCTAATACAAACGCAACCACCAATGCCAGAGACCAATTTTTACTCATCTTTCCATCCTTATTGCCGGAAATACTTGGGTACGACCATCAGAGAGTTCGCCAATCCATGTCATTTTTTCAGTCGTGCAAACTGGGAGTACAATCTGTGCTGTGTAGAGCCCGTCTTCCTGCGGCGTCAGTACATATTTAGCGGTGCCCATCTCCATCTCTAGCCCATTGAGTGTGAGTGTGAGTTTACTTGCATTGGCTTGCGGCCATTCAACGGTCAGAGTGTTAGCCACCAAAGGTTGAGATTTATCGTGTGCCAATGTCATGACAACATCTCCTTGTCGACAAGGGGCACTCGACAACTGGCAATATCGATTAATGTCTGGAGAAGAGTGTGTTGAAGAGAGCCAATTGAAAATATCGCTGCTAAAGTAACCCGCTAGCAGGGCTAGAACAAAGACGCCGATTTTGATTGCGTTGTGCATGGGGACAATCCAAGCAGTTATAAAACGCGAATGTTATCACAGCTATCTTTTTTCAGTGGTGACGAATGGATAAAATGTGCAACAAATCAATATAGAAAAGGTGAGTTTCCCCACCTTTTCTCATTCATGCTATGCGGTGTGATTTACACATCGTGATGTTTTGCATATTGCTCCAAGCCAAGCACGAGGGCAACAGCGCAAAGCATCAATAAAATGGCTACCAGCAGTTGCGAAGGCTGTGAAGTGATGGACTCAAATTCCAATGGAGAAAGGTTTCGCTGTAGTAAAGGAACGAGCTCGCCGTGAGAATTGGTTCGCCAAGTGAGCGTTTCTTTCCAAGGCCAGATTTTGGGTAAGGTGCCGATCATTAATCCCGTAAGAAAAATTAAGGTCAAATCTCTAAATTGTTTGAGTAACCAAGACAATACGTGAGAAAAACTCAGTAAACCACCGATACATCCGAGTAGAAAGAGTGCCAAAATATCGGCTTGCATCTCTTTCACCGCGCCCAGTACCGGTGCGTACATACCAATCAGCAACAGGATAAAACTTCCAGAAATTCCCGGTAGAATCATGGCGCAGATGGCAATAGCACCGGCTAGAACTGTGTTCAGCGCTGTTGGTTCCATCTGCATTGGGTTAAGTACCGTAATACTGTAAGCAAACGCAATTCCCAGCAAAGCGAAGAGCAACCGAGAAAGTTTGAACTGCTCAATTTGTTTCACAATATGGAACACCGAAACCAGAATTAAACCGAAGAAGAATGACCAAATGGGAATAGGATGCGTGGCTAACAGCCAAGAAATGAGTTTAGCCAAAGAGAGGATACTGGTGAATATTCCCCCAAACAGTGCGAGCAAGAAGAAGCCATTAATATGTTGAAATGCAGCGGCTAACCCATCTCGTTTGACTATGCGCAATAAACTCGGGTTAATCCTACGAATGCTTTCAAGCAAAGTGTCATAGATACCAGTGATGAATGCAATGGTTCCACCCGAAACACCCGGCACAACATCGGCGGCGCCCATGGCCATCCCTTTTAAAAACGTACTGAAATAGTTCATTGAATCTGCATGATTAAGTGTATTTGCCGGAAGTATATAATGAAATAACTAAGAAATGCTTGTACAAAAGATGAGTGAGTGGTGCTGGCTTAAGGTGAAAAAGCGCAGAAAGTTAGTTTGTTTTATAGCAACTGGGTGAGTATTGTTTTGCATTCGTTTCGCATAATGCAATTTGCGTAATGCGAAAAAGTACTACATTTTGATGAATTAATGCGATGCATAGCTAAAAAGCAGACCTTTTTTAGTTGGCATACTTCATGCATAATACTATTC
>NZ_NDIO01000112.1:0-7634 GCF_002241085.1 Vibrio sp. V03_P4A6T147 | reverse complement strand
TATTGAATTATTACGATGAGGTGAGCTGTGAATGTGTGGATTTTGCTACAAGGTTTTGGATTAGGTGCAACGATGATTATTCCTATTGGTGCACAAAATGCCTATGTGCTAAACCAAGGAATTAAGCGCAATCACCACTTAACGACGGCGACCATCTGTAGTCTACTGGATGTGATTTTTATTTCTCTGGGTATATTTGGTGGCGGTGCCCTACTCTCAAGTAACGAAATCTTACTGACCTCGGTTACCTTAGGCGGTGTCGCTTTTCTCTCATTTTATGGATTTATTTCTTTAAGGAGTGCCTTCACTTCAACAAGCATTAATGAATCGGATGGCGAAGTGATCGCACGTGGTAAACGAACGGTTATTTTGGGCGCGTTAGCCGTTACTGTGCTTAACCCACATTTATACTTAGATACGGTTGTGATTTTGGGATCGATTGGTGGTCAGTTTGAAGGCCATGATCGCATCGCGTTTGCGCTAGGAACCATGATGGCCTCTTTTGTATGGTTTTATTCTTTATCAATTGGTGCTGCGAAACTGGGGCCGACGCTCTCAAAGCCTAACGTGAAGAAAGGAATAGACATGGCCGTGGCTGCAATGATGTTTAGCATCGCCTTTATCCTTGCAAAAGGGCTGGCAATTCAATATCTGGTGTAAGTGTATAACCAACAAAAAGAAAGGGCATGAACTGAATAATCATTTCATGCCCTTTTCACTTGATTGAAAATGAATTAATTCATTTTATTCAGATGAACATCCATTTGTGGGAATGGGATCTCAATACCTTCTTTATCCAACTCTTCTTTGATGGCTTGTAACAAATCAAAATAAACAGCCCAATACTCTGCCGTTTTCACCCAAGGGCGAACCACAAAATTGACTGAAGAATCGGCCAAGGCCATTACACCAATAGTCGGTGCAGGATCTTTCAACAAACGAGGCTCTGCCGCGACTACTTTAGCCAGCACTTCCTTGGTTTTTTGCAGATTGGACTTATAAGAAACACCAATCACCAAATCAATACGACGAGTGTCATGGCGTGAATAGTTAACAATTGGGCCACTGATGATCGAACCATTAGGCACAATCACCATTTTATTGTCAGGCGTGCGCAGTACTGTTGAAAAAATTTGAATCGATTCAACCGATCCAGCAGTACCACTCACTTCCACGTAATCACCGGATTTAAATGGGCGGAATGCCACAATCAAAACGCCCGCAGCAAAGTTTGATAGGGAGCCTTGTAGCGCTAAACCAACCGCCAAACCAGCCGCACCGATAATGGCCACAACAGAAGCGGTTTGCACACCAATGCGACCTAAAGCGGCAATTAATACCACCACAAATAGCGTATAACGGACTAGACCATGAACAAACTCAACAACTGCTTTGTCCATGTCTTTCTTTTTCAGAGCCTTGGCAACACTTCCAGCCACAGCTTTAACAACAATGTTACCGATAAATAGGATCAGAATAGCGGAAATAATATTGACGCCGTATTGTATCAAAAGATCTGAATTATTGGTCAGCCAAGTATTGGCTTGCGCTAAACCATCGACTAATGGAGCTTCGATGCCCATTGATTCACCTGACATATTGCATTTCCTCTTTATAAAATCATTTTGAATGTTGTTACCACTGAACATCAAAGACAAAAAACGACTGACAGCAGAGTGTCAGTTTTTTGGCACAATATCTCACTTTGGTTATGTTGCAAAGTCAGTTTTATGTAAACACTGACAAAACAAATAGTTACTTGGAAGCATTGATATGAGCTTGTTAGAGGTTAAGCAATATTTTAACAATCCGCCAGTCATTTTGTCTGAATCTCGGCCATAAAAAAACCCGCTCATTGAGCGGGTTCATCACTTAGTCCAGATAAATGAACTTATAGTACGTCGATCGCATTAAGGTCAGCGAAGGCTTTCTCTAAACGAGCAACCATCGATGCTTGACCAGCACGTAGCCATACGCGTGGATCGTAGTATTTCTTGTTTGGCGCAGATTCACCCGTAGGGTTACCAATTTGACCTTGTAGGTAATCATGGTTTTCAGCTTCGTACTGACGGATACCGTCCCAAGTTGCCCACTGAGTATCAGTATCGATGTTCATTTTGATAACACCATAGCTGATTGACTCTTTGATCTCGGCTTCAGAAGAACCAGAACCACCGTGGAATACGAAGTTTAGAGAGTTCGCTGGAAGGCCAAATTTCTCAGAAACATACGCTTGTGAATCACGTAGGATAGTTGGAGTCAGTACCACGTTACCCGCTTGGTAAACACCGTGTACGTTACCGAAAGAAGCTGCGATAGTGAAACGGTGGCTCACTGCGCTCAATTTCTCGTAAGCGTAAGCTACGTCTTCAGGAGAAGTGTACAGCTCAGATGAATCCATGTCTGAGTTGTCTACGCCGTCTTCTTCGCCACCAGTACAACCCAGTTCGATCTCGATAGTCATACCCATTTTAGCCATACGCTCTAGGTATTTCGCACAAGTTTCAACGTTCTCTTCTAGAGACTCTTCAGAAAGGTCTAGCATATGAGAAGAGAATAGAGGCTTACCAGTTTGAGCGAAGAACTCTTCGCCTGCGTCTAGTAGACCGTCGATCCAAGGAAGTAGTTTCTTCGCAGCGTGATCAGTGTGAAGAATAACAGGCACACCGTAAGTTTCTGCTACAGCGTGAACATATTTCGCGCCAGCAACCGCACCTAGGATTTGTGCACCTTGACCAGCAAGTTTAACGCCTTTACCAGCAAAGAAAGCCGCGCCACCGTTAGAGAACTGAACAACCACTGGCGCTTTCACTTTAGATGCAGCTTCAAGAACCGCATTGATAGAGTCAGTGTTCACTACGTTTACTGCAGGAAGAGCAAAGTTATTTTGTTTTGCAACTTCAAATACTTTCTGTACGTCATCGCCAGAAATTACGCCTGGTTTTACGAAATCGAAGATCTTAGACATGGATTTGATCCTATTTTTTCTATCGTTTTAAAAATAAAACAGTTAAGTTTAAATTCTTGCAAACGTTTGCTCACAACTGGCGTCATTCTATCAGAATAAAAACACACGTGCAGCAAACAAGAAAGCGGGAATCACTCCCGCTTTCATTAGTCATTAAGCTTTCGCGCGTGCTTCTAGCATTTCAACCGCTGGTAGTACTTTACCTTCAACAAACTCAAGGAATGCACCGCCGCCAGTAGAGATGTAAGATACGTCGGCTTTGATACCGAACTTGTCGATTGCCGCTAGTGTGTCACCACCACCAGCCACTGAGAAACCTGCAGATTTCGCAATCGCTTCAGAGATACCTTTTGTACCTGCTTCGAAGTTTTTGAATTCAAATACGCCAACAGGACCGTTCCATAGAATGGTTTTTGCGTTAGCGATGATTTCAGCCAGTTGCGCGGTTGAGTCTGGACCTAGGTCGAAAATCATATCGTCATCTTGAACATCCGCCACGTTTTTGATTTCCGCTTCTGCGTTTTCATCAAAGGCTTTTGCACAAGCAACATCTGTTGCTACTGGAATAGAACACTCTTTCATCAACTTTTTAGCCGTTTCAAGCAAGTCTGCTTCATATAGAGACTTACCTACGTTGTGGCCTGCTGCTGCGATGAAAGTGTTAGCAATACCACCGCCAACAACCAGTTGGTCAGCAATTTTAGATAGCGATTCTAGAACCGTTAGTTTAGTAGACACTTTTGAGCCACCAACGATAGCCACTAATGGACGCTCTGGGTTATCCATGGCTTTGCCTAGTGCTTCAAGTTCTGCTGCCAATAGTGGACCAGCACAAGCGATAGGTGCTTGCATACCAATGCCGTGAGTTGAGGCTTGTGCACGGTGAGCCGTACCAAATGCATCCATCACAAATACGTCACAAAGAGCGGCGTACTTTTTAGATAGTTCTTCTTCGTTCTTTTTCTCGCCTTTGTTAAAGCGAACGTTTTCTAAAACAACAAGCTCACCTGCGTTTAGCTCTAGGCCATCTAGGTAATCTTTTGCCAGTTTTACTTCGCAATCTAGCGCGTCGTTCAGGTAATTAACCACTGGTAGTAGAGAGAACTCTTCCGCGTATTCGCCTTCAGTTGGACGACCTAGGTGAGAAGTAACCATCACTTTAGCGCCCGCCGCTAGGCAGTGCTGAATTGTTGGTAGCGATGCAAGAATACGTGCATCAGAAGTTACTTTGCCATCTTTCACTGGTACGTTTAGGTCAGCACGGATAAATACGCGTTTACCTGCTAGGTCCAGGTCGGTCATCTTGATTACAGACATGGTTTGTCCTCTCAAATATTAATAAATAAAGTTTTTGGAAACCCGGCAACCTTGCCGAGCCTATAAATTCTTCAAACTGGTTATCGATATGGAGATTTGAGTTATTTATTTCAAGCCTAAAAATAAATAAATCTCCATCATCCTGCTACTACTCGGATGCTTGCATTGCGAGTGCCGTATCCAGCATGCGATTCGCAAAGCCCCATTCGTTATCACACCAAACGAGCATTTTAACAAGCTGCCCGTTGCTCACTCTTGTTTGTGAACCATCAACAATCGCACTATGGGGATCGTGGTTAAAATCGATGGAAACAAGCGGAGCTTCAGTATAGTCAACAATGCCACGTAATGTACACTGAGATGCGTTAACAATGGTTTGATTTACGTCATTAACTTTCACATTTGTATTAATTGTGACACTCAAATCCATCGCGGTGACATTAACTGTCGGTACGCGCACTGATATCGCTTCAAATTTGTTAGAAAATTTCGGAAAGATCCTTTCAATTCCTTTGTGCAACTTGGTGTCCACTGGAATGATGGATTGGCTTGCGGAACGTGTTCGACGCAAATCGGTGTGGTAGGCATCGATCACTTGTTGATCATTCATTGACGAGTGAATGGTGGTAATGGTTCCTGAATCGATACCAAACGCTTCATCAAGCACTTTAATAATCGGTACAATGCAATTGGTGGTACAGGATCCGTTTGACACAATGCGGTGTTCTGCGGTTAGCGTCTCATGGTTGACCCCATAAATGATTGTATTATCGAGATCATGTGAGCCGGGATGTGAAAAGAGTACCTTCTTTGCACCTGCCTCAATGTGCTCCAAACCATCGGCTTTTGAGCCGTACACACCCGTGCAGTCGAGCACAATATCAACGCCTAAATCGCGCCATGGCAGAAGTTTGATTTCACTAAGGTGCAAAATTCGAATCGAGTCATACTCATCCAGCCCATGATGAACATAGATATGCTCTTGATCATTGGTGATCTTTTTACCAAATCGACCATGAGTAGTGTCGTATTGCAGTAGGTGCGCCATGGCATCAGGTAGCGCCAGCTCATTCACCGCCACCACTTTTATCTGCTGACTTTTTCCACTTTCATATATCGCACGCAGCACGTTGCGCCCGATACGCCCAAAACCATTGATCGCGACTTTAAGCATCATTCCATCGTCTTAACTTTTTTCGTGGTACAGATAGTAACCGATAGCGACCAAGAGCAACACCCCAAGCCATCAGTTGTCGCAAAAGATTCTGTTTCTAAACGGACTCAAGGTACAAGCAACAGCGGCTACGACAAGAAAGATGTCCATAAAAAATGGCTCACCAAACGGGAGCCATTTCATTTGCGGTATTGATGGTTTAAAAGTTAACGTCAATACCTAACCAATAACGACGTCCATCTTCTACATAGCCATATTCTTGGTATGAAATTTCTTCATCGAGTAGATTGTAAATCGCACCTTTCAAGCTTACTTGAGAAGAAAGCGCGTAAGTGATGCCAGTATCGATGAACTGATAAGCTGGCTCAATCAAGCTGCTACGAGAAGGGCCAGTGACTGGGTTGCTCTCTTTTCCACGATAAGTCAGCTTCAACCAACTGCTCAAATTGTCAGTCGCTTGCCAATCAATATCAGCGCTGAAGCGATGTTCAGGTTGTTGCTCAAGTGGCATACCTTGATATTTTCCGGTTTTTTGCTCTGAGTCAGTAAAGGTATAACTCGCGTTGAAATAAACCGTTTCTGTGATAGGTAAACCGAGCGTACCTTCGACCCCACGCGTGTACGCTTCATCAACGTTCACTCGATAAGTGGGATCAGAGCCCCACTCGTTCGGACCTGCAGTACAGACGTTGATTGGGCACACAACACGGGTAATTTTGTCTTTGAAATCATTATGGAAGAAAGTCAAACTCGCGTTAAGACCCGCTCCATTTTGGTACATCAACCCCAACTCTTTGTTAATCGAGGTTTCGGGTTTTAAGTCTGGATTACCGTAAATATTACCGCCTTGACTCACCTGCGCCCAATTTGGCGTGACTTCTCTGAGCTGCGGTGAACGGAAACCCGTTGCCACGCCACCTTTCAGAATCCACGCTGGATTGATGGTCCACACGCCATACGCTCTTGGGCTAAAATGAGAACCATAATTTTCATCGTGGTCAACACGGCCACCTAAGGTTAGGTTAAACGACTCGGTCATGCGCCACTCGTCTTCAACAAACGCCGCCCATTGAGTGCTTTCAATCTGAGTTAAATCAGAGGCTTTATTTGAGGTGAAATCTTCTAACTTTGAATGTGAAGCCTCAATGCCTACGGTTGCTGTATTGTTAGTCAATGGCACCACTAAGCTTGATTTAGCTACCGTATTGATGATTTCCATTTCACGGCTTTTATTGTGACTTACTTCACGTTGGACATAAGTATCCGACACACCATAGTCGCCCCAATCCCCTTGGTGAGAAAGGGAAATATAGGTTCTACGGTATTCGTTTAAGCTGTCTTCGCACCCACCTTTACAACCTGTCGTTGGCACGGATAACCCTACATTGCCTCGGCGATCTTGTGCGGAAGTACCCACTTCAAAAGTCAGATCATGCTGCTCATTAAGTTGGTAGTTCAACTTTGAAGTTAAACTTTTTAAGCTTTTGTCTTGGTAGCCACGTTCAATCTTATCTTCATCGCGTTCGGTACTCTGTCCATAAACTTGCAGAGAAAGATTGTCGGCCAGTGGCCCTGTCAGGAAGAAGTTGACGCTGTTCTGATCGCCAGAATCGCGATTTTCTTGGAAAACCGTATCCAACTGAACACTGCCTGACCACTCTTGATTATCTTTTCGTGTGATGATGTTGATCACACCACCAATGGCATCTGAGCCATACAAAGTCGACATTGGGCCACGAATCACTTCAATTCGTTCAATGGCTTGCAGTGGTGGCATCCATCCCTGCTCAATACCTGGGCCATCACTATTTGGTCGAGTTTGACGTGAAGATTGACGCTTACCATCGACTAACATCAAAGTGTAGTTTGAACTCATACCGCGCAAGCTAATGTCTGTTTTATCACCACCTCCAGTCACCAACACGCCCGGCACACTGCGCAGTGCATCGGTTACATCACGATAATAACGTGATTGCAACTCTTCTCGTGTAATCACACTGATACTCGCTGGAGCCTGCGCTTGTGTTTGTTCAAAACCAGCCGCCGTCACCACTAATTTCTCATAAGATTGAATTTCTTCAGCGAAAACGTGTGATGAGGTGAATAACCCGAGCGCCGCAGTAATTGCAACATTCAGCGGATTGAGTCTGGACATGTACCACCCCTTTAAATGAT
>NZ_NDIO01000251.1:0-7720 GCF_002241085.1 Vibrio sp. V03_P4A6T147 | reverse complement strand
CCTTAGCCATTGATGCAGCGATTCGCGCCCATTTTTGTGCGAGATCTCTTACAAACGAGTGAGCAAATATCGCTTTTTGAGTAGGAAAATCAACACCAAGAAACTTAACTTATTGATTTTAAATAAAATAACAACCAGCTAGAGAAACCCTTTGCGAAAAAAGCGTTTCTCTAGCATTGCCGATAAATTAGAGATGGGTAATATGAACCTTGTCGGAAGGATTCTGACACGGAACAGGAAAGCACCACGGATTGGTCATCTTCAGGATGAAGAGACGACTGCTCAGGATGAATGGTCGGCACGGAAAGCAAATTGGACATTGAATGGACGCAATAGTAGCTAGGATGGTTACTACTAAGGAAAGACAATGGACACCTCTGGACGAGGCAAGGACTGAACATCAGGATGATGTAAAGGACACCGCTCAAGGAACAAGTGAAGCGCGCTAACGTGGATGGTTAGCAGACTAGGAAGTCACCAAGGACACCGCTAGGAAGGCGAAGAACGGATTAAGCTGACGGAATTCGGCCACTATCATGGATTTGATGCATGGAGCACTTTCGTAGCTGGATTGCTGCAAGTAAGACTATAACCCCGCAGGGCGCAAGCCCTCGGGGTTTTTCTTTTGGATCGGATAAGTAGATGAGTTATCCAGCTTTCATATCTTGAACGGCTAGGTTAGGTATTTGGTTTAAACAACGCCATAAACACCCCTCCCTGCCTCCCCCTCAAAGAGGGAGGAGAACAATCCAACCATCTCAGCAAAGAAAAGTACCCTTTCTTCGTACAAGGAAGATCATAGTTTCTCTAGCTTGGCATAAGCAGTCACTAGCCATTTAATGCCTTCACCGTTAAAAGCGACTTGCACTCGACTTTGCGGGCCACTACCTTCGAAATTAATGATGGTGCCTTCACCAAAAATAGGGTGTTTCACGCGTGCGCCCAAACTAAAGCCCGTCTCGTTAAAGTTCTCTTTGACCGCTGTTTGACTAAAACGCCCAGCACTGCTTGGTCGGCTCACTTGCGCTTTCATGCGCACTTCATCAAGGCAGTTTTCTGGCAGCTCACGGATAAAGCGTGATGGCTTATGGTATTTATCCTGACCGTATAAACGGCGAATTTCAGCGTAAGTAATGTAGAGCTTTTGCATGGCGCGCGTCATTCCGACGTAGCACAAACGGCGCTCCTCTTCCAATCGCCCCGCTTCTTCGGCCGACATTTGGCTAGGGAACATTCCCTCTTCAACGCCAACCATAAACACCAACGGGAACTCTAACCCTTTCGCGCTGTGCAGTGTCATTAACTGTACGGCATCATCAAATTCGTCAGCCTGCCCTTCGCCCGCTTCCAGCGCTGCGTGGGTTAAAAAGGCCGTCAACATGCTCATCTCATCCGCTTCTTCTGGCTTTTCAAATTGGCGTGTTGCGGTGACTAGTTCTTCCAAGTTTTCAATTCTGGCTTTGGACTTTTCACCCTTTTCAAGCTGATACATCTCAAACAAACCTGAGGTTTTGATTACATGGTCGGTTTGACTGTGTAACGGCATCTCAGCGCTATCATCTTCAAGGGCATTGACCAGTTCAATAAACCGGCTTAATGCGCTTGCCGCACGTCCTGTGAGCACTTTTTCTTCCAACAGCACAAGGCTCGCTTGCCACAAGGTACAGCCGCGATCTCGCGCCGCAAAACGAATGGTTTCCAGCGTTTTATCACCTAAGCCACGCGGTGGCGTATTTACGACTCGCTCAAAGGCCGAATCATCATTACGGTTAGACATCAAACGCAAGTAACTTAACGCATCTTTTATCTCTTGGCGCTCGAAGAAGCGCATGCCGCCGTAGATACGGTAGGGCAAGCCTGCTTGAATCAAGGCTTCTTCCAAAACACGAGATTGGGCGTTGTTGCGATAAAGCATCGCACAATCCTCTAATGCGCCACCTTTATCTCGCCACTCTTTGATTTTATTGACGGTAAAACGCGCCTCATCAAGATCGTTGTAGGCCGAATAGATAGAAATTGGCTCGCCTTCGCTGCCATCTGTCCAGAGCTCTTTACCCATTCGCTCGGTGTTGTTCGCGATCAGTGCGTTCGAGGCTTGCAAAATGGTTTTGGTTGAACGGTAGTTTTGCTCTAAACGAATGGTATTAACGCTCGGAAATTCCTGCGTGAATTTTTCGAGGTTTTCAATTTTGGCACCACGCCAGCCATAAATGGACTGATCATCATCACCGACGATCATCACGTGGCAATCGCGCCCAGCCATCATGCGCAGCCATGCGTATTGGATGTTGTTGGTGTCTTGAAATTCGTCGACCAAGATGTGTTTAAAGCGCGCTTGATAATGTTCACGAATGTGCTGTTTATCACGCAACATCTCGTGGCAACGCAGCAAAATTTCGGCAAAATCGACCAAACCTGCGCGATCGCACGCCTCTTGGTACGCGGAATAAAGCTGCAAATAGGTTTGAGTCACGGGATCGCGGTACGCATCGATGTGCTTCGGACGAAGACCTTCATCTTTTTTACCGTTAATCCACCAGCACACTTGGCGCGTTGGCCACTGCTTCTCATCTAGGTTTTGTGCTTTGATTAAGCGACGCAGCAAACGCAGTTGATCTTCAGAATCGAGGATCTGAAAATCCTCAGGCAGGCGAGCGTCGAGATAGTGAGCGCGTAAAATACGGTGGCAAATACCGTGGAAGGTACCATTCCACATGCCCGATGCACTGCCCATCATCAACTCTTCAATTCGGCCACGCATTTCCGCCGCCGCTTTGTTGGTAAAAGTCACCGACATGACTGAAAAAGGCGAGGCGTTTTCAACCGAGATAAGCCAAGCAATGCGATGCACCAATACTCGGGTTTTACCACTCCCCGCTCCGGCAAGCACCAGCAAGTTTTCTAAAGGCGCGGCAACCGCTTCGCGCTGTTTATCGTTGAGACCGTCGAGTAAGAGAGAAGGATCCATCATGGCTAAGCTACTGGTTATTTATACATAATTGCCCAGATTATAACCTCAAATCGCGGCAAGATGCTCGTCTCTATCACATTTTTCTGGGCATTCAAAAATGAAAAGCCCACCGCAAAGGTGGGCTAATTCGAGCTTCATCGCATTTTAAGCGCGTGACTACGCGGCGATCCCCGCATGACGCAGCAACGCATCAATTTGCGGCTCACGGCCTCTAAAGCGTTTAAATAGCTCCATCGGCTCTTCACTACCACCCATTTCAAGGATGTTGTTCAAGAAACTTTGCCCAGTCTGCGGGTTAAAAATCCCCTCTTCCTCAAAGCGAGAAAACGCATCCGCCGAAAGCACTTCTGCCCATAAGTAGCTGTAGTAACCTGCGCTGTAACCGCCAGCAAAGATGTGGCTAAAGCTGTGTGAGAAACGGTTCCATTCAAGGCTTGGTAACACGGCCACTTTCTTTTTCACTTGAGCGAGAGTTTCCAACACTTGCGGGCCTACTTCGGGATCGTAAGTGGTGTGCAAGGTGAAATCGAACAAACCAAATTCAAGTTGGCGCAAAATAAACATCGCTGACTGGAAGTTTTTCGCCGCGAGCATTTTATCGAGCATTTCTTTCGGTAGCGGTTCACCCGTTTCGTAATGACCTGAAATAAACGCTAACGCCTCTTCTTCCCAGCACCAATTTTCAAGGAACTGACTTGGCAGTTCAACCGCATCCCACGGTACACCATTGATGCCAGATACCGCACCCACTTCAACTTGAGTCAACATGTGGTGGATCCCGTGTCCAAACTCATGGAACAAAGTGACCACTTCATCATGAGTAAATAACGCAGGTTTATCACCGATTGGGCGATTAAAGTTACAGGTCAAATAAGCCACTGGTGTTTGTAGCTCGCCATTTTGAGTGATACGGCGGCCACGGCAATCATCCATCCACGCGCCGCCACGCTTATGTTCGCGTGCATACAGGTCGAGATAGAAGCTGCCACGCAGTGATCCTTTCGCATCAAAAATATCGAAAAAACGCACCGATGGATGCCAAGTATCAACCCCAGAGCGCTCTTTGACGCTCATGCCAAATACGCGGTTGAGCACTTCAAATAGGCCGCTCACCACTTTCGACTCTGGGAAATAAGGGCGCAGCTCTTCATCTGAAATATCAAACAAGTGCTGTTTCTGTTTTTCGCTGTAGTAAGCGATATCCCACAACTCTAGCGTGGTCACGCCAAACTCTTGCTGCGCAAATTGACGCAACTCTTCTACTTCACGCTCACCTTGCGGTTTCACTTTGGTGGCTAAATCATTTAAAAACCCTAACACTTGATCGGGCGTTTGCGCCATTTTGGTCGCCAGTGATTTTTCACTGTAGGTATTAAAGCCGAGCATACGGGCTATTTCATGACGCAGTTTGAGCTTCTCAGCGATGATTTCGCTGTTATCCCACTTGCCCGCATTTGGCCCGCGATCCGAGGCACGCGTAACATACGCTTCATAAAGCTCTTTGCGCAGAGCTTGGTTATCACAATAAGTCATCACTGGCAGATAAGAAGGAATGTCGAGCGTTAATAAATAACCATCGAGCTCTTTGGCTTGCGCCGCCGCTTGTGCAGCTGCTAATGCCGATTCTGGCATGCCCGCTAATTGATTGGAGTCAGTAATGTGCTTGGTCCAGCCCATCGTGGCATCCAGTACATTGTTAGAGAACTTAGAACCCAACTCAGATTGACGTTTACTGATCTCGCCGTACCGTTTTTGCTCTGCCAATGGCAAGCCGATACCCGATAGCTCAAAATCACGCAGTGCATCATTGATGGTTTTTTGCTGCGCTTGAGAGAGCGAGGAAAAAGTATCGCTGGCTTTCATGCTCTTATAGGCTTCAAACAGGCCTTTATGTTGCCCAACCCAAGTGCCGTATTCAGACAGCAGCGGCAAACAGCTTTCGTACGCATCACGCAGTTCATCGCTATTGAGCACGGAATTAAGGTGGCTCACTGGCGACCAAATACGGCTTAAGCGATCATCCATCTCTTCAATGGGTGCAATCAAGTTTTCCCACGTTGGGGTGCTATTGCCAGCAAGGCGTTTTTCAATTTCGGTGCGGCAATCTTCTATCGCTTTCTCAACCGCAGGCTTCACATGCTCTGGCTTAATGGCGGAAAACGGCGGTAAATCCGTGAAAGTGAGAAGTGGATTAGACATAAAACATTCCTTTTAAGTTAAGACGCGCCTGCACGTTGATGCATTTCTCTGCAACAGTCACTGATTGTTTCACGGCAACCGTCGATTTTGTTTATCTGAAATAGTAAATATAGGTAGGTTCAGCAATTTTCAATAGTGGCGTATAATCAGCCAATACGTTTGATTGATGAAACACACTCCATTTGGGGTGTTTTGAGAGCCTATTTTGCTAAGTTATCGCCACAGTTTTCACGCGGGCAACCACGCGGATGTATTAAAGCATATTGTACAAAGCCTTATCCTCAATGCATTACAGCAAAAAGAGAAGCCTTTTGTTTATCATGACACCCACTCTGGCGTGGGCCGTTATGACTTGACCCATGAATGGTCAGAAAAAACCGGTGAATATAAACAAGGGATTGCTCGTATTTGGCAACAAAATGTAACGCCACCCGCCATTCAAAGCTACCTTGAGGCAGTAAAAGCACTCAATGAAAGCGAAGAGTTACGCTACTACCCCGGCTCACCGCGTGTGGCGCGTGCTCATCTACGCGCGCAGGATCGTATGGTGCTCACTGAATTGCATCCGAGCGATTACCCTTTGCTCGAGCAAGAGTTCCACCGAGATCGTCAGGTATCGATTTACAAAGAAGATGGTTTCCAACGCTTAATCGGTAGCCTGCCACCGAAAGAGCGTCGCGGCTTAGTGTTGATCGATCCCCCTTACGAATTGGCCAAAGAGTACAGCGATGTCGTAAGAGCCATTGCCCAAAGTTATAAGCGCTGGGCGACGGGTATCTACGCCATTTGGTATCCCGTAGTGAATCGCGACACCATTGAGGACTTGCTTGAAGGGCTGGCAAGCCTCGGTATTCGCAAAATCTTACAAATTGAATTGGGCGTATCGCCAGACACCCATGAACGTGGCATGACCGCTTCAGGCATGATAGTGATTAACCCACCGTGGACACTGGAAGGGCAAATGCAGGAAATTTTACCGTTTCTTCAGCAAGCGATTGCCCCGGTAACCGGTCATTTTAAAGTCGAATGGGTTGTACCAGAATAAACTGACCCAATCTATCAAAGAAGTTGAGAACCTTTTTCGCCTTGCTATGGTTGCCAACACCGTACAAAACCAAGGTCAAATAGGATGAAAAAAGAATAATGGAGAAAGTAATGACAACGCATTTTGATTATATCTGTATCGGTGGTGGCTCTGGTGGTATCGCTTCAGCGAACCGCGCGGCAATGTATGGTGCGAAAGTCGCACTGATTGAAGCCAAAGACCTTGGCGGCACTTGTGTCAACGTCGGTTGTGTTCCGAAAAAAGTGATGTGGCATGGCGCGCAAATTGCTGAAGCAATGCACCTTTATGCCAAAGATTACGGCTTCGATGTCGATGTCAAAGGATTAGACTGGTCAAAACTGATTGAGAGCCGCCAAGCGTATATTGGCCGTATTCATCAATCATACGACCGCGTATTGGGCAATAATAAAGTGGAAGTGATCCGCGGTTTTGCACGCTTTGTTGATGCAAAAACCGTAGAAGTAAACGGTGAACACTACACAGCAGACCATATCCTGATTGCCGTTGGCGGACGCCCAACGATTCCGGCGATCCCAGGGGCACAATACGGCATTGATTCCAATGGTTTCTTTGACTTGACCGAACAGCCTAAACGCGTCGCGGTTGTGGGCGCAGGTTATATTGCGGTTGAAATCGCGGGCGTACTCAACGCACTCGGCACTGAAACGCACCTTTACGTGCGCAAAGAATCACCACTGCGCAGCTTTGATCCCATGATCATCGAAACACTCACTGAAGTCATGGCGGCGGAAGGCCCAACATTACATACTCATTCAGTGCCAAAAGAAGTGATCAAAGAAGCCGATGGCAGCCTGACTCTACACCTTGAAAATGGCCAAAGCCAAAACGTTGATACGCTCATTTGGGCAATCGGCCGCCACCCAGCAACCGATGCGATAAACCTAGCAGCAACGGGTGTGGCAACTAATGCACAAGGCTATATTAAGGTTGATGAGTACCAGCAAACCAACGTCGCGGGCATTTACTGTGTCGGCGATATCATGGAAGGCGGTATCGAGCTCACACCAGTTGCCGTCAAAGCAGGCCGTCAACTTTCAGAGCGCCTGTTTAATGGCAAAACCGATGCGAAGATGGATTACAAACTAGTCCCGACCGTAGTCTTTAGCCATCCGCCAATCGGCACAATTGGCCTCACCACGCAAGAAGCCCAAGCGCAATATGGCGAAGAGAATGTCAAAGTGTATACCTCTAGCTTCACGGCCATGTACACCGCCGTCACCTCTCACCGTCAACCATGCAAAATGAAACTAGTATGCGCTGGCCCTGAAGAAACCGTTGTTGGCCTACACGGCATCGGTTTTGCGGTTGATGAAATGATTCAAGGCTTTGGCGTAGCCATGAAAATGGGCGCAACCAAGGCCGATTTTGATTCAGTTGTGGCAATACACCCAACGGGTAGTGAAGAGTTTGTTACCATGAGAAACTAAACATTCTTTATCGTAAAATAGCAGCGAGTCATAAAC
>NZ_NDIO01000036.1:0-7807 GCF_002241085.1 Vibrio sp. V03_P4A6T147 | reverse complement strand
TTTATTTTAAAACGACTTATTATTTTTTGCGTACATGTGGGGCGGCTTTATCAAGCACGCCATTCACAAATTTATGGCTATCTTCAGCAGCAAATACTTTTGCTAACTCAATCGCCTCATTGATGACCACTTTATATGGCACATCATCGCGACGAGTCATTTCGTACATGGCTAAACGAAGTAACGCCAATTCCATCATGTCTAAGTCTTGCATTGGACGAGACACGAAAGGACGCAATTTGCTATCTAGCTCTGTGTGGCTTAGCACTACACCCGTGAGTAGATCACGGAAATATGCAACGTCGGTTTCTGGAGCCGCTAACGCTGGCTCAGCAGCATGATGCTCTTCTTCATCATACTTACCACCCGAGAGGAATTGCTCTTCGATAGTGGCAACATTTTCTTTTGTAATTTGCCAAGAATAAATTGCTTGTAGCGCAAATTGACGTGCATTACGACGTGCGGCTGGTTTCACACTGGCCCCCATTAGGAATCGATTTCTGAAAGAACGTTAATCATCTCAAGCGCGCTTAGTGCAGCTTCTGCACCTTTGTTACCAGCCTTGGTTCCCGCGCGTTCAATGGCTTGATCGATGGTATCAACAGTTAGAACACCAAATGCTACTGGAAGGCTGTATTCCAGAGACACTTGCGCCAAACCTTTATTGCATTCACTGCACACATAATCAAAGTGTGGCGTACCACCACGAATCACAGTGCCAAGAGACACGATAGCGTCGTATTTACCCGTTTTTGCTACGCGTTGAGCAGTAAGAGGTAATTCGACAGCACCAGGGCAGCGAACAACAGTAATATTGTCATCGCTAACTTGTCCGTGACGCTTTAAAGTATCGATTGCACCAGAAAGCAGGCTTTCGTTAATAAAACTGTTGAAACGAGAAATAACGATAGCAATTTTTGCATTTGGTGCGGGGAAACCACCCTCGATCACTTTCATAAGCCTTCCTTTAACTATATACACAAGTGAGAATCGCCGGATTCTAGCACAATTTTGTGAGCAATATCTAATGGAAATTCGGCTTAGACGGCAAACCAAGCGGCTAATCAGCGAAATAATAAAGGAAGCGTTGGGCTTCCTTTATTGGTTTTATTACGGTGTATTTTTAAATGTGACCTTAGGTTCTAAGCGCTAAAACGAGATGACATTATTGGCAGACATACTCAGTCACATTCAAGCCGAAACCGCCTAAAGCGTGATACTTTTTATTGGCTGAAGAGAGTAAACGCATATCACGAACACCTAAATCCGCCAGAATTTGTGAACCAATCCCCACACGGCGTGAAGTACCTTGTTTTTTCGCTAAAGTAGGCGCTTGGCCTTTGTCTTGTTGCTCAAACATTTTAACGCGATGGATCAATAAGTCGCTCGACTCTTCATTACCTAAAATGACCAATACGCCGCCCTCTTGGCCGATACGCTGCATCGCTTTATCTAAAGTCCAACTGCGTTCAGCATTGCGATCGCTACGCAGTAAATCGGTAAAGGTATCGTGCAGATGAACTCGCACCAATGGCGCTTGACCATCCAATGTGCCTTTTTGCAATGCGTAGTGGATCTGATTATCAATCACGTCGCGGTAAGTGATCAGTTCAAATTCACCGTATTCTGTCGGCAACTTGCACTGTGCAACACGCTCAATGGTCGTTTCTGTGTTATTACGATATTCAATCAGATCAGCAATCGTACCGAGTTTTAAACCATGTTGCTCGGCAAACACTTCAAGATCAGGGCGACGCGCCATGGTGCCATCATCATTTAAAATTTCGACGATCACAGACGCGGGCTCTAATCCCGCAAGGCGCGCCAAATCACAACCGGCTTCCGTATGCCCAGCGCGAGTTAAAACGCCCCCCTCTTGTGCAGCCAGTGGGAAAATGTGCCCAGGTTGCACTAAGTCTGAAGCTTTCGCTTCTTTCGCCACCGCAGCCTGTACCGTCACGGCGCGATCGGCCGCTGAAATGCCGGTGGTTACGCCTTCGGCCGCTTCAATCGAGACGGTAAAATTGGTGGTGTATTGAGCATTATTATCCTGCACCATAGGAGCCAAGCCTAAACGCTGACAACGAGCTTTAGTCATGGTTAAGCAGATCAGGCCACGACCAAATTTAGCCATAAAATTAATCGCTTCAGGAGTAACGTGCTCGGCGGCCATGATCAAGTCACCTTCGTTCTCACGATCTTCGTCATCCATTAAGATGACCATTTTCCCAAGGCGAATATCTTCAATGATCTCTTGCGGGGTACTTATTGGCATACTCTATTTTCCTATCGCTGAACTATTTTCCGCACAGTCCCTGACTTAGATTTATCCACGACCGTGGTGGCATGGGACAATGCGCGGTTTACGCAAAACCATTTTGTTGTAAAAATGCTAAGCTAATTTTCGACTCTGGTGTCTCTTCATCTTGCTGGTTTTGCAGCAAACGCTCCATATAACGCGCGAGCACATCCACTTCCAAATTCACTTTACGCCCAACATGAAACGCATCAATGGTCGTTTCGGCAGAAGTGTGAGGCACTATGGTCAGCTTAAAGGCATTCTTTCTTAAATCATTCACAGTGAGGCTGATACCATCTACTGTAATTGAGCCTTTTTCAGCCACGTATTTATTCAATGCCGGTGGGATCGCTACCCAAAACTCTATCGAACGACCAACGGGATTACGTTCAATGATTTCACCAACACCGTCAACGTGCCCAGAAACAATGTGTCCACCAAAACGAGTGGTGGGCAACATGGCTTTTTCTAGGTTGACCTTGTCACCAACTTGATAGTGAGCAAACCCAGTTTTGTTGAGCGTTTCTAGTGAGAGATCCGCTGTATATTGAGTGCTGTTATAATCTACCACGGTCAAACAGACACCATTTGTGGCAATACTATCACCAAGTTTGACATCGCTCATATCAAGATGACCGACTTTCACGGTCACACTGATGTCTTCACCTTTGGGTGTAATCGCGGCAAGTGTACCTACCGCCTCGATAATTCCTGTAAACATGCTATTTATCTTTTATTTTAGGTACGGCAATGATCCGAATATCCGGCCCAACTTGTCGTACATCTTTGATGATTAACTCTAGCGTATCCGCCATGGAAGATAGCCCCAAAGCACCAAATAGCCCCCGACCATCACTACCCATGATTTTAGGCGCTAAGTACAAAATGATCTCATCAACCAATTGGGCTTGGATCAGTGAACGAGCCAGTGTGGCACCAGCTTCTACCCAGAGATGATTCATTTGTGACTGCTCAGCTAAATAAGCTAAGGTATCCGCTAACTCAAATTGTGTCTGGTTGCTATTGAGCAATGACGTATGTTCAGTGCCAAGCACCAATACTTCACCGGAATGTTGATACAGCTTTAGACCATCATGGAGTTGGTTTTGCCTATCAAGAATGACTCGCACCGGTTGGCGTAACTGATGTTGTGGGTAGTTCACTTGCACTGATGGAGGTAGTTCATCCCAACGCACAGTCAATGAAGCATCATCTTCAATCACTGTTTTGCTGGTCGATAAAATCCCACCCGCTTTGGCGCGAAATTTTTGCACATCTCGCCGCGCGGCCGCTGAAGTGATCCATTGACTCTGACCATTATTGAGCGCCGTTTGTCCATCAAGACTTGCGGCCATTTTCAATTGGACAAAGGGCATCCCACTTGTCATGCGTTTAATAAAACCCGGATTGAGCGCGATGGCATCCGCTTCTAACAAACCGACTTCGACTTCAATCCCAGCGTCACGCAGCATTTGAATACCACGCCCAGCGACTTGAGGATTCGGATCTTGCATTGCGCAAATCACTTTCGCCACTTTGGCGTTAATCAAGCCTTCAGCGCAAGGCGGTGTACGGCCATGATGCGAGCAAGGCTCTAAAGTGACATAAGCGGTAGCGCCTTGCGCTTGCTCGTTTGCCATGCGTAAGGCGTGCACTTCGGCATGCGGCTCACCAGCACGAACATGAAAACCTTCACCAACAATCTGCTCTCCTTGAGTGATCACGCAGCCGACATTGGGGTTAGGTTGAGTGGTAAAAACGCCACCTTTGGCAAGCTCAATGGCTCGCGACATCATTTGATAATCAAAAGGAGTAAACATAAGCGATTAATCTTCCAGCTTCGCGATTTCTTCACCAAACTCACGAATATCTTCAAAACTGCGATACACGGAGGCAAAGCGGATGTAAGCGACTTTATCGAGTACTTTGAGCTGCTCCATCACCAAGTTACCAATCATTTTACTTGGGACTTCTCGCTCACCAGTGGCTCGCAACTGAGATTTAATCATACTGATTGCAAGCTCAATCGCATCGGCGCTGACGGGGCGTTTTTCTAATGCTCGCTGTATACCACCGACCATTTTATCTTCGTTAAACGGTTCACGATTTCCATTTGATTTGATGACTCTTGGCATCAAGAGCTCGGCCGATTCAAACGTGGTAAAACGTTCATTACATGCCAAACATTGACGGCGACGGCGCACTTGATGGCCATCTGCGACAAGACGAGAATCAATCACTTTGGTGTCGTTCTCTGAACAAAAAGGACAATGCATATCACCTCCATAGCAATGAGCATCAGTGTACCGGAATTAGTACGCAAGTTGAACGCAAAAGGGGCATCAGCCCCTTTTCAATCTCTATTTTGTTAACAACCACACTTTGCGTTATCCATAACGAAAAGAACTTAACGACGTGATAAGTAATTGGCTTTGCCAACCCACTTGTAACTGGTCAACTCTTCTAAGCCCATCGGCCCGCGAGCGTGCAATTTTTGGGTCGAAACGGCCACTTCAGCGCCTAAACCAAATTGAGCCCCATCGGTAAAACGCGTCGAAGCATTGACATACACTGCAGCAGAGCCTGCTGAATTAATAAACAGCTCTGCATTAAATAAGTCATTCGTCATGATCGCATCCGAATGGCTTGCATTGTGTTCACGCATATGTTCAATCGCTTGCTGCACGTCATCGACCACTTTAACGCCCAAAGTGTAACTTAGCCATTCGGTGTCAAAATCGCCCTCAACGGCCTCTCTCAACTGTTTTGCATGGCTCATGCAGGCTTGGGCTTTTGGCTCTACAACGAAGGTCACTTGATCATTAAGTCGTAGCACCAGTTTTGCCAAAAATTCACTGGCAATCGCTTGATGAACCAGCAAAGTATCCAGTGCATTGCACGCAGAAGGGCGCTGAATTTTGGCGTTTTCAATTACCTCGACTGATTTATCCAGATCCGCGGATTGGTCAACAAAAATATGGCTAATACCAAAACCACCAATAATCACTGGAATGGTGCTGTTTTCTTTGCACATTTTATGTAGGCTAGCGCCGCCGCGCGGAATGATCATATCAACATATTCATCAAGCTTGAGCAGCTGTGAAACCAGTTCGCGATCCGGTTTTTCAATATACTGCACCGCAGCCGCTGGTAGTTGTGCTTTTTCTAGCGCCGATTGAATAACGTTGACTAGCGCCATATTGGAGAAAAAGGTCTCTTTCCCTCCCCGTAAAATACTGGCGTTACCCGTTTTTAAACACAATGCCGCAATATCAATGGTCACATTCGGACGCGCTTCATAAATAACGCCCACCACACCTAACGGTACTCGGCGGCGAGACAATGACAATCCGTTTTCAAGCACTCGGCTATCGATTTCACTACCGACAGGGTCATTGAGATTAATCACATTACGCACGTCATTAGCAATGGCTTGCAGGCGCGATTCATTGAGCAATAAGCGATCAAGCATGGCATCGTTCAACCCGGCTTCTCGGGCCAGTTCGATATCTTGAGCATTCGCTTTTAAAATCACGGCGCTCTGCGCCTCCAGTTCATCGGCAATGATCGCTAATGCATTGTTTTTTTGTGTCGTTGAAACGGTAGCGAGCTGGAAAGCGGCCTGTTTGGCGGCTTTACCCATTATGGTTAAATCCACTTTCTTTTCCTTACTATTCTTGGATCACAACAAGATCATCGCGATGAATTACTTCTGAGCCATAATCGTAACCTAAAATGCCTCCGATATCTTTGCTGTGTTTACCCGCGATTTTGGCTAAGTCTTGGCTGGAATAAGCGGCAATGCCACGGGCAATTAATACGCCTTGTTTATCGGTTACTCGCGCCACTTCACCACGTGCAAAAGTACCACTGACATTCACTACCCCTTTCGCTAATAAGCTACTGCCATTCGCAACTACAGCGTTGACGGCTCCGCCATCAATGACAATGTCACCAGAAGCGGCAGGACCCGCTAAAATCCAGCGTTTGCGGTTTTCTAACGCTTCGGTACATGGCAAGAAACGGGTGCCTTGTGGCGCATCACTTAAAGAGTCAAAAATAACGTTGCTTGCACGCCCTGCGGCGATAATGACTTCAATCCCTGCACGACGAGCAATATCAGCGGCCTGAAGCTTAGTTGCCATACCTCCGGTGCCAAGCGTGGTACCACTGCCCCCAGCGATTTTACGCAAGGTATCATCAATGGTTTTAACTTCTTTAATTAGTTCAGCGTTAGGATCTTTACGCGGGTCAGCGGTGAAGAGCCCTTTTTGGTCAGTGAGCAGCAGCAGTTTATCGGCACCGCATAAGATACCAACTAAAGCTGACAAATTGTCGTTGTCGCCTACTTTGATTTCACTGGTTGCCACTGCATCGTTTTCGTTGACGACGGGAATAATATCGTGCTCGACCAAGGCATTAATGGTATCTCGCGCATTCAAAAATCGCTCACGGTCTTCCAGATCGGCCCGAGTCAGCAGCATTTGGCCGATTTTAATCCCGTAAATAGCAAAAAGAGATTCCCATGCTTGAATCAGTTGACTCTGCCCAACCGCAGCAAGCAACTGTTTGCTAGCCATTGCGTTGGGGAGTGCGGGGTAACCTAAGTGTTCTCGACCAGCGGCAATTGCGCCCGACGATACAATCACCACTGAGTGGCCTTGCTTTTTCAGTTCAGCACATTGACGGACAAGCTCAACCATATGAGCTCTATCTAACGCCAAAGTACCACCGGTTAATACACTGGTTCCTAGCTTCACAACGATTGTTTGAAGTTGCACCGCTTTTCCGCTTTGTTGATTCGTTGTCATGATTTCTTCTGAAATGGAAAACACATAAGAGCTGATGTTTTAGCAATCAAAGCAATAATTCACAAGTAGAAAAGGTGCTAAAAAGCACCTTTTTCATCACGAGGGTAAGGGGATAACGAAAATCAGACGAATTCAGCGGAATCTTGTGCAATCTCAACACTCAATTCAAAGCGCTCATAGAGACTCGCTACCAGTTTGGCATGAAACTCTTCTTGGGTGCGTTTGACTTCAGAAAATACGGATTTAGGAATTGCGTCAGCATCCCACGCGCCAGCTAAGTTGTAACGTCCTGTATGATACTTAGCCTCAAACCCTGATTCTTTCTTAGTAAGTTCCAGCCACCAGCCCCAAAACTCTCGTTTCTCTGGGGATTTTTTGTCATTAACGCAAGACGCAAGGCAATCAAATAAGTAGTGATCCTCACGACATTGGCCTTCTCGTAAATAAGGCCCAATAGCTTTTAAAGCAGACAATAAGCGATAATGAGTCGGGGTGTGGGTCATTTCTGACATATTGACTCTCCATTTCAATGTTAAGAACGATCATTATTTTTATTAATCATATGCTTGTTACCGCATACCAATATCATGCTTAACTAATTTAGTAGAAAAGTCACCTAAATAGCTCATCTTCTAACCACTTTATCGCTAAATCGAGGGATTGCTCATATCCTTGTGTAATTGTTTTGCTTTTTATC
>NZ_NDIO01000108.1:0-24793 GCF_002241085.1 Vibrio sp. V03_P4A6T147 | reverse complement strand
TCATTGTGGTGATTGAAAGTGAGGGTTAGTGAGTAAAGAGTGAGCTTTGATTGTTTTCGCACTCTTTGTTGTTGAATAAAGCCAACGTTCCGATTCGCTAGCAAGATCCAATTTTTGCGTTCATCTGCTGGACTTCAATGATGACATGCCTACACTGACCGCAGATTTTTAAAGGGGAAATGAGATGTGGAGTTGGCTCTCCGTTGCTTTGTCTGGATTCATTAGTATTTCGGCTGTTGAAAGTAACAAAATCAAGCAAGCGGTAATGTTTAAAACACTCAGTATGCTGTTATTGGTGGCGATAGTTCTAAACCATACCACGCAGCTCACTTCTCCTATCTTATGGGTCACGCTCGGTCTGCTTATTTCCGCAATCGCGGACACATTGCATCTGTTGCAACGCTACTCAAAACTCTGTTTTGCTAGCTTTCTTGTCGCACAGTTGATGTACAGTAAAGCCTTCTGGGCGCAACTTTCTGACACTATGGTGTGGTGGCTACCTGCCCTTTTGATTGCGACCAGTATTGTGGCTTTTTTCCTATTGCTGCCGCAAATCGACACCTTGATTTTTCCCGTAACCATTATGGGTATGATGTTAGTTCAGTTGGCGTGGGCGGCGGGAGAGTTGTGGCTGCAGACGCAAACAGTGCCTGCCTTTGCCGGGTTTGTTGGCTGTCTGGTGCTGATGCTCTCGGCCAGTTTGTTAGCCATTCACGATTACCGCAGGCCATTGCCTTGTGGGCGCTATCTTATTTCTGGCAGCTATTTATTAGCGCAAGCGTTAATCTCTGCCTCGGTGGCCTTGTAAACATTATTGCGTCATCTATATCGTTACTTTCAGGAGCATCGAAATCTCATGACTGGGCTGATATACTGCTGCCACTTTAAATCGATGTGAGTAGTGAGAGATGGATATTTTATCGGCGGCGACCATGCTTTTTTTGATCATGGACCCGCTTGGCAACCTGCCGGTCATGCTCTCCATCTTAAAACACCTTGATCCCAAACGTCGCCGTGTTGTGCTCGTGCGCGAACTCTGTTTTGCGTTGATCATTTTGATGTTGTTCCTGTTTGCTGGCAAAAACATCATGGGTTTTTTGCACGTGCAACCGGAAACTCTCAGCATTTCTGGCGGTATCATTCTCTTCATCATCTCGATTAAAATGATTTTCCCTAGTGCAGGTAGCATTACTGGATTAGCGGCGGGGGAAGAGCCCTTCATCGTACCGATGGCAATTCCGATGATCGCGGGTCCTTCAGTGATTGCGGCCTTACTGCTTCTTTCGACTCAGCACCCTGACAAACTCCTTGAGCTGTCAGCCTCTGTACTGCTCGCGTGGGGCGCCACTTTCATCATTTTGATGTTCTACGGTTTCTTCCACAAAGTGCTGGGTGAACGTGGTTTAAAAGCGGTCGAGCGTTTGATGGGATTATTGCTAGTTATGATCTCAACGCAAATGTTCTTAAATGGCGTAAAAAGCTATATGGGGCTGTGATTCGGGGATAAAAAAGCCGCCTATCGTGTGAACTTGAAGCGGCTTTTCCTATGTTGCTTTCTTTATGCCGTTAACTTACATCATGTGTTTGCGGCGGATATCGAGCAGCGCGAAGACTCCAAATACCAGAATCGACCATTTTTCCCAACGGCTCATGCTGATCTTGTCACCAAACGCACCGATAAAAATCAGCATTTGTAGTCCGTGCATAATGAACAAAAATGCCGTCATAATATAAAGTGCAATCGCCGCTTTACCGGGGAACGGCATGAAGATATTCAGTAATAGAATCAACCAAACAAAAGCAATCGCTGCTTTTGCAAGTACCAGTAACACTCTCATTCCGAGCTCCTCTCAAATAGTCGATAACTGACTTGGCCTGCGTTTTTCTCACGGTGTAGATGCCAATTAGCAGGGATGCCTTCTAGCGCCAATTCTTTTTCCGTCTCAATATAAATCAGCGCTTCATCAGCAAGCCAGCCATTTTGTTCTAAAAGCGAGACGGCTTCGCTTAATAAGCCTTGGCGAAACGGCGGGTCGATGAATACCACGTGGTGAGGCGTCCCTTGCTGCTTGAGAAAGGCCAGCGCATCACTATTTATCGCTCGTAAGTTGGTCGCGTTGAGCGCACCAATATTGTGTTCAAGCTGTTTGAATGCCGTCGGGTTGAGTTCAATCAGCGTCACGGATTCTGCTTGCCTTGAGGCGGCTTCAAACCCAAGGCTGCCAGAGCCTGCAAATAAATCTAAGCAGTGTGCACCAGGGATCTCCTGTGCTAACCAGTTAAAAAGAGTTTCTTTGACGCGATCCGTCGTGGGACGCAGACCTTGGGCATCATGAACAGGCAGTTTACGACCTCTCCATAAGCCACTAATAATGCGAACAAAGCCCGTTGAAGGCTTATTTTGTGATGAGTTTTGTTGGCGACGTCTTACCATAGATTTTTTGACCGCTAATAAAGTGATACTATACCCAATCTGCCAACCCGAAACGGGTTTGGTATAGCCATTGAATTTCAATAATGACAAAGTTTACCAATCTAATTGGAAAGTTTTCACTGCTTTGTCATTTTTCTTTTTCTTACGAGGGATAATCCTTCAAGAAAAGGGTCGTAGTTAGTTAGGTAGATCTAGGATATCCCCAGATGACGGAAAAAAAGAAACGTGGATTACTCTCTTGGCTCGGTTTTGGTGACGAAGAATCAAGTAAATCAACCAGCGAAACAGAACAAGTGCTTGAGCCATCTACGCTTGTAGAACCAGTTGATTCTGAGCAAGAACAAGAAACGACGGCAGTTGCTCAACCCATCGAAGAGCCACACACTGCGCTAGCAGAAGCAGAAGCAGAAGCAGAAGCAGAAGCAGAAGCAGAAGCAGAAGCAGAAGCAGAAGCAGAAGCAGAAGCAGAAGCAGAAGCAGAAGCAGAAGCAGAAGCAGAAGCAGAAGCAGAAGCACGAATTCAAGAGCAAGAAAAACCCAGCGAGAGTTTTTTCGCACGCTTAAAACGCAGCCTTAGCCGAACCAAAGCCAATATTGGTGCGGGTTTCTTTGGTCTGTTTAAAGGTAAGAAAATTGATGATGAGCTGTTTGAAGAGCTGGAAGAGCAACTGCTGATTGCCGATGTTGGGATGGAAACCACACTCAAAATCATCAGCAATCTGACAGAAAAAGCCTCTCGCCACGCGTTGAAAGATGGAGAGGCACTCTACGGTTTACTGAAAGACGAAATGGCTGACATTTTGGCTAAAGTAGAGCAACCGTTAGTGATCGATAGCCAAAAAACGCCCTACGTTATTTTAATGGTCGGCGTCAACGGTGTAGGCAAAACGACCACGATAGGTAAGTTGGCCAAACAGTTTCAAGCTCAAGGTAAAAAAGTGATCTTAGCGGCGGGCGATACTTTTCGTGCGGCGGCTGTTGAGCAGTTGCAGGTGTGGGGCGAGCGTAACAACGTACCAGTAATTGCCCAGCACACTGGCGCAGACAGCGCATCAGTGATTTATGATGCGATTGAGGCCGCCAAAGCACGTGGTGTGGATGTGGTGATCGCCGATACCGCTGGTCGCTTGCAAAACAAGAGCAACCTCATGGAAGAGTTGCGTAAAATTGTGCGCGTCATGAAAAAAATTGATCAATCAGCGCCGCATGAAGTGATGCTGACGGTAGATGCCGCTACTGGGCAAAACGCCATCAGCCAAGCCAAACTCTTTAGTGAAGTGGCCCCGGTGACTGGGATCACCTTAACCAAGCTGGATGGCACGGCGAAAGGCGGCGTTATTTTTGCGCTGGCAGATCAGTTTGAAATTCCGATCCGCTTTATTGGGGTTGGTGAAGGGATTGACGATTTACGTCCGTTTGAAACGCAGCAATTTATTGAAGCTCTGTTTAGCCGCGAAGAGTAAGTGTGCGTGGGTGCTCAATGAGCACCTCATCATCCAATGGAGACTGGTGAGAGGAATAGCGAGTGATTAAGTTTCAACAAGTCAGCAAAGCGTATCGCGGAGGCCGTCAGGCGCTGCAAAAGGTCGACTTTCACCTACGCCGAGGAGAAATGGCGTTTTTGGGTGGGCACTCCGGAGCCGGTAAAAGTACCTTGTTGAAGTTAATCTGTGCGATTGAGCGTCCAACCGATGGGCGCATCAGCTTTAACGGTCACGATATTACGCGTATTCCCAATCAAGATATTCCCTTTTTACGCCGCAACATCGGCATTGTGTTTCAAGATCATCGCTTGCTGATGGACAGAACGGTTTACGACAATGTGGCATTGCCAATGCGCATTGAATCGATTTCAGAAAATGAAATTAAGCGTCGCGTCTCAGCTGCGCTGGATAAAACTGATCTATTAGACAAAGCACGCTGTTTACCGAGCCAACTTTCTGGGGGTGAGCAGCAACGAGTGGGTATCGCAAGAGCGGTCGTGAACCGACCTACCTTACTGCTGGCCGATGAGCCTACGGGTAACTTAGACCCAGAGCTTTCTAACCGTGTGCTTAAACTGTTTGAAGAGTTTAACCGTGCCGGAGTCTCTATTTTGCTTGCGACGCACGACATCAGCTTAGTCAACACGCGTCCTCAATATCGTCATTTAGAACTTAACCAAGGTTTTTTAAGCGAGGTAGAAGACTATGGCCGTTAAGTCGTCGAATAAAAGGAACGCGAAAGCACGTGAACCGAAACGGGCCAAAACCGATAGTTTCTTAGCCATCCACTTTAAGCAGGCCAAGGCCTCATTTTCAAGTTTATGGTCACGCCCACTCGGCAATATTTTAACGCTCGCCGTTATTTCGATGGCGCTTGCGATGCCTGCCTGTATGTACCTGCTGAGCAAAAATATCGCGTCTGTAGCCAATAATGTCACCAGCCCTGCTCAGATCAGTGTCTATCTACATGAGCGCACACCTGAAGCACGAATTATGGTGTTGAAAGATGAGCTAGAAAGTTTGGCCGATGTCGCCAGCGTGGAGTACATCTCACCGCAGCAAGGATTGGATGACCTGAGTCAATACGCCGGGTTTGAACAAGCCATTAGTTTATTGGATGATTACGCTTTACCTGGCGTGCTTATTGTTACCCCGCAGGTTGAGCAGCAAGAGCAAATCAAAGCGCTGGCGAAAAAAATACAAGCAGAACAAGACGTCACGGATGTACGCTTGGATGAAGATTGGCTTGCTAGGTTAAACGCCATTCGAACTTTAGCGGCGATCATTGTCGCGAGTTTATCGGTATTGATGTTGGGCGCTGTATTTCTGATTGTGGGCAACACCTTGCGCTTTAACGTACAAGCCAATAAAGAAGAGATCCAAACCATGAAATTGATCGGTGCCACCGATCGCTACATTTTGCGCCCTTATCTCTATGCTGGCATGTGGTTTGGCTTGTTGGGCGCATTCGCCGCTTGGCTGTTAACCGCTTTTGTGACTATTTTATTGAACGGTGCCGTTGAAGATCTTGCCCTACTGTATGACAGCCGTTTTCGTCTTATTGGCCTAAGTTGGGATGAATCCTTACTGCTGTTGATGCTCGGTACTTTCTTAGGATGCGTAGCGGCAAAAGTATCTGCGCAGCGTCATTTAAAAGAAATTGAACCAGTTTAGTTGAATATTGTCATATGTAGGCAATAACTGTTGGCTAGCTTTAGCCACAGCACTTGTATAGGCGACTTGTTTATGCATAATAGTTTCCCCTTGCTTGAATCTTGTTCATTTTAGGTTCAAGATTGTCGGGTTAAAAACATCCATTACTCCAGATCAGAAATTGATGAGGAATTGAATGACAAACCAAACGTATCAAATGGCTCTCGTTTCACAAGACAGCTTAGACAGCTACATTCGTTCAGTGAACAGCTACCCAATGCTGAGCGCGGAAGAAGAGCGGTCACTCGCAGAGCGATTACATTACAAAGGTGAAATTGAAGCGGCGAAAGGGTTGATCTTATCGCACCTTCGATTCGTTGTTCACGTTGCTCGTGGCTATTCTGGTTATGGCCTGCCCATGGCGGATTTAGTTCAGGAAGGCAATATTGGCTTAATGAAAGCGGTGAAGCGTTTCAACCCAGAAGTTGGGGTGAGACTGGTTTCCTTTGCTGTGCACTGGATCAAAGCTGAAATTCACGAATACGTGTTACGCAACTGGCGCATTGTAAAAATAGCGACCACGAAAGCGCAACGTAAGCTATTCTTCAACCTACGCAAATCGAAAAAGCGTTTAGGCTGGTTTAATAGCGGTGAAGTGGAAGCGGTTGCCCGTGAGTTGGGCGTTGACCCGGCTGAAGTGCGAGAAATGGAATCACGCTTAGCCGCGCAAGATGCCACCTTTGAAATGTCGGCGGAAGACGATGATTCGAGCTCTTCTTACACGGCACCTGTGCTTTATCTCGAAGATAAGCATTCGGATCTTGCGGATAACATTGAAGCGGCGAATTGGGAGCATCACACTAACAATCGTTTAAGCTTGGCGTTGGCTAGCCTAGATGAACGCAGTAAACATATTGTGCGCTCTCGTTGGTTGGATGATCAAAAAGCTACGCTACAAGAGTTAGCGGAAGAGTATGGAGTCTCAGCTGAGCGTATTCGTCAGCTAGAAAAAAATGCAATGAAGAAGCTAAAGGATGCTGTCGGCGAGTTCTAATCACTGACTCATTGTGAAGCGCATTAAAAACCGAGATCTTACGATCTCGGTTTTTTTATTTTTGATCACTTTAAGTGATCAAATTTTCAGCGCGCTGATTGTGGATAACTCTGTGACAAAATTATTCGTGAGCTGTCATCAAGTCGGTTAAATCAAGGCTTGAACACCGTTTTATATTTGGGGATATGTATTGTGTTACACACAGAAAAGTAAGGATCATCACTACATGTTGTGGATCTATTTCTCATTTACTACTTTATCAACGCAATCCACAAGATTATCCACAAACGGCGAAAAAGTGATCAGTGGTGGATAACCTTATAAAGGCCGTGTACTTGATTGCCTTGGGATAGGTTACAATCAAACGCTAAAAATAAAACCAATCAGAGGAAGCGATGGATCAGTTTCAACATATCAATGCTCAAGCAGCACAAGCTTTAATGGAACAACATGATGCGCAATTAGTGGATATTCGTGATGCGCAATCTTTTGCGGTTGCACATGCAAATGGCGCATTCCACTTAACCAACGACAGCATGGTTTCATTTATGGAAAAAAGCGAATTTGACCAACCCATTTTAGTGATGTGTTATCACGGTATTAGCAGCCAAGGTGCTGCACAGTATCTGATTAACCAAGGTTTTGAACAGGTGTATAGTGTGGATGGTGGATTCGAAGCTTGGCATCGTGCTGGCTTGCCCGTAACCAGCAATTAGGATGACTTATGTTAAGACTGATCACGCTCAATAACCCAAGAATGGCGCAAGCCTTTATTGATTACATGGCCTCTCGTGAAATTGAGATTCAAATGATGCCGGAAGGGAGTGGTCAATTTGCGTTATGGTTACTTGATGAGCAACATCAGATTGAAGCCGAAGCGGAACTCAACCATTTTCTGCACAATCCAAATGACAGAAAGTATCAAGCCGCTTCATGGGATGTGGCTGAAAGCCGCAAAAGTCACTTTCAATATCGTTCACCGAGCATGTTGGCGATGCTCAAAGCCAAAGCTGGGCCTTTAACACTGGGCGTGATGATGGCATGCGCCATTATCTTTGCATTGCAGCAGTTTGGGCTAGCCAATCAAGTATTTTCCGCATTACATTTTCCTGCTTTGGCTGGGCAGCAATGGCAGATTTGGCGCTGGTTTAGTCATGCTTTACTTCATTTCTCTGTGCTACACATCGTCTTTAACTTGTTATGGTGGTGGCAGTTGGGGGGCGATGTTGAAAAACGGCTTGGCTCATTCAAACTTGGACAGCTATTTTTAGTGTCAGCATTGTTGTCCGGTGCGGCTCAGTACTGGGTTGAAGGAGCCAATTTTGGTGGTTTATCGGGTGTGGTCTATGCGTTGGTCGGTTATCTATGGATGCTTGGTTGGAAAGCCCCTCATCTTGGCTTGCAAATGCCCAAACCCGTGATCGGTTTTATGCTGGTGTGGTTGGTGCTCGGCTTTGTGCAACCCTTTATGGCGATTGCCAACAGCGCGCATTTAGCGGGTCTATTTGCAGGAATCGCCTTTGGATTAAATGACGCCAGCCGTCATCGAACTCGTTAAGCAAAAACATCAATAGAGCGACAATTGCTGCTCTATTGATAGATGTATTTAGTAAACAGTAGGTCAGCAATAATGGTTCGGCCTATTTCAGGCAGTAACACCGCGTTGAGCTCTGTGACCAACGTTTTTCTTAAATCTTCCCGACCTGCGAGTGATTTTATCGTCTCTTCGGTCTGTTTACCGAGTAGCTCGACGATGGCATCACGAATCAGTGGTTGGTGCCGTTCAACGGCGGGTAAATCGGCGTCGCTGGATACCATCACGTCGATACGAACTTGGATGTAACCTAACTTATTTCCTTTAGTGAAAAAGTTGGTGGTGAGATCCGGCTCTAAGGTAAAGTACGCCAGCCTAGGCGTTTTTTCATCTTGTGCATAACTTGGTAACGCACAAAACAAGCTTAGGGCGATAATTATTTGGGCTACATAACGTTTAAGCATATTTCTATCTTTTCTTTAGTTGGTTCACGATACTCGAATCGCTTGAGTCTTGTTACAATAGAGCATCGGATTGTAATCAAAATGCTTATCTCGTTGTTTGGAATATACCGCAGTTGTCGCTTCCCGTTTTTACAAGCGGGTTTTTAACCTCCAACCGAGGGATTCTGTGAGTGAGCGCTTTTTATGGTTGTGTTAACCAAAAATGGACCTTTATTGTATGTTGATAAAGCCACTAATTGAATACTAGTATGAATCAATCAATTTCGCTCTATCTGTCTGCTTTGCGAGAAGTAATTTGGCAACAACCTGACGTTTTTTCTTTTCCTGATCAGGTTTCTCAGTCTTGGCTTTTAGAGCAAGGATCATTATCTCGCGTGTTAGAGGCGCAGTGTCAGCAACTGAGCGTTGAACTACTGCACAATAAGCTCGTTGAGGCAGAAAAATTACAGGGTGATGAGATGGCTCTGTTATCTGATGAAGCCTGTTTGTTACGCCAGGTTGTGCTGCGTGGTGATCAACAGCCATGGGTTTTAGGCCGAACTTTAATTCCTCAATCTTCGATGCTGGGTCAGCAATATGACTTAGCGCGCCAAGGTGATATTCCGCTTGGGTTAACGGTTTTTCGTGCTGAGCACGTTAAGCGTGACGCACTACAAGTGGGCTGGGCAATGATGGAAGAGGGGCCGTTGCTTGCACGCCGTTCACGATTATGGATGAATAATAAACCGATGTTAGTTGCGGAGCTGTTTTTACCCTTTTCACCGATTTACTCTAAGGAGAGAGTGTCATGACTTTGGTTAAGGCGCGTGCTTATTGGCAACTGATGCGCATGGACCGGCCAATTGGTTCTTTGCTATTGTTGTGGCCAACCTTATGGGCATTGATTTTAGCCGCGCAAGGTTTCCCCGATCCTAAAGTATTATTGGTATTCGTGTTGGGGGTGTTGTTGATGCGCTCAGCGGGTTGCGTGATCAACGATTTTGCCGATCGCAGAGTCGATGGACATGTTAAACGAACCAAACAGCGGCCTTTGCCTGCCGGGCGTGTGACAACCAAAGAGGCGATTGCGCTGTTTTTAACGCTAGGTATCACTTCTTTCCTGCTGGTTTTGACCATGAATCCACTCACGGTTCAGCTCTCCTTTGTCGGTATCGCATTAGCGTTTGTTTATCCGTTCATGAAACGTTATACACACCTTCCGCAGTTGGTATTAGGGCTGGCCTTTAGTTGGTCTATTCCGATGGCATGGGCGGCGCAAGCCAACGAATTGCCAGCAGTGATGTGGGGGCTATTTTTGATCAATGCGTTGTGGACTGTGGCGTATGATACGCAGTATGCGATGGTTGATCGTGATGACGATATCAATATCGGAGTCAAATCGACCGCTATTTTATTTGGTCGTTTTGATAAAATCATCATCGGCATTTTACAGTTATTGGTACTGGCGTTGATGATCGCACTTGGTGGTTATTATCAGTTAGGGGCGAGTTTTTATTGGTCAGTATTGGCTGCAGCGGCTCTGTTTGTCTATCAGCAGCGTTTAATTCGTCATCGTGATCGTGATTTATGCTTCCACGCTTTTCTCAATAACAATCACGTTGGCATGGTGTTAACGTTGGGCCTGCTTTTTGCGTTTTGGTAAGTAGTTCACTAGTTTTTGTAAGTACTTCACGAATAAAGTAAAGGCATCCATTGGGATGCCTTTACTGTTTCTTACGCCCGATTAGTTCGCTTGGCAGAGACTTTCTTGAATGGTTAAGCGAATTTCAGGATAGAGCATCGAGTAAAGTAGGCGTGCTAGCTGAACGGTTGGTTCTAAATGGCAATTGCCATCAACATCCAAATAGCCCTGCTCTTTGAGCGTGACAAACATGGCGGAGAATACCCCTTTATCAAAAAACTCAGGGGCATTGATGCCATGCAAACGGCCAAGACGTTGTGCAATTTCTTGGCTTTTTTGCTCTAAATCTGATTTGCCCACTTCAGGGTTGGCAACCAGTAGATTGAGAGCAATCGCGTAGCGTTGTAGGGTTTCTGAAATGGTACGACCGAGCAGCATCAACACTTGTGTTTTGGCTTGATTAATAGCCACGACACCCTCTTCTAGCGTTACTAATTGTTGACGTTGCAGTTCGTTAACGTAAGCGTTGACTACATCTGCGAGTTCATCTTGCGCAAAGCTTAAAAACAGCTCCTGCTTTAAGAAGGGATAAATCAGTGTCACATTGGCGGTTATCTGCTCTAGTGATAGTGTTTGCTGGCGGATCAACATCTGCGCAATCAGTGAGGGAATGGCAAACAGATGAATGATGTTATTGCGATAGTAGGTCATCAAAATCGACTGATTGCGATCAAGGGAAATAATCTCACCCATGGTATCGGATTCAATTACAAACTTGTCGAGCGACTGTGCATGGTTAACCAGTTCTTCCGCACTGGCTTTAGGCACAGTGCAGGTTGCTGAGTAGCGCACGTTATTTAGTAGCGATAAATAGCAGTCGATTTGCTTAACCAAATTGTCACGAGCCAGTGCGCTTTGGCGTGAAGCAAGTAACGCGGTGGCACACAAAGTTAAGGCATTGGCCGCCGCCGCATCGTTAATGTGCGTCATCATCTTGGTGGCCAGTTGGTTAACAATAGGGTTGATCCACTGCGGCTTGGTGCTGCCCATAGGATCAATATCTTGCGTCCATTCTGGCACTTGCTCGTTAAGGTATTGGTTCAACGGGATCGGTTCGCCGAAATTGACATAGCCTTGGCCAAAATTACGCAGCTTGCGAATCGTGCGCAGCACTAAACCCGCATTTTCTTTCTCTTTACTTTTGCCGCGTAGCTCTTTGGCGTAAGTGCTCACTTCCATCACGTGTTCATAACCGATATAAACCGGCACGAGGGTCACCGGGCGGTTAAGGCCGCGCAACATGGCTTGGATGGTCATCGCCAGCATGCCTGTTTTCGCTGGCAGTAAACGGCCAGTGCGTGAGCGGCCACCTTCGCTGAAATATTCAACTGAATAGCCTTTGGCAAATAGCTCGGCCAGATATTCGCGGAAAATGGTCGAATAGAGCTTATTGCCTTTAAAGCTGCGACGAATGAAGAATGCACCGCCACGGCGGAAAATCGGACCTGCTGGGAAAAAGTTCAAGTTGATTCCGGCAGCAATATGCGGTGGCACCATACCTTCGCGATACAGCACATAAGAAAGTAAGAGATAATCCATATGGCTGCGGTGGCAAGGGACATAGACAATCTCGTGTCCATCTTGCGCAAGGCGACGCACGGTGGCGGCATTATTTATATTAAGCCCTTGGTAAATGCGGTTCCATAACCAGCCCAGTATGCGCTCTCCTTTCTTGATTAAGGAGTAAGAGAAATCAGCGGCAATCTCATCCATGATGTCATGCGCTTCTTTGCGCGCTTTTTCGAGGGAGATATTGTTGGCTTTCGCTTGATCTTCAATCGCTTTTTCAATCGCTTGTGATTTAATTAGGCGGTTAAACAGCGCTTGGCGATTGGGCAAATTTGGCCCAGAAGCCGCCAGCTTTTGGCGAGAGAAATGAATACGAGCCACTCGTGCCAATTTATGCGCGATAGATTCGTCGGTGCCGTGTGAATCAGCCATATAGCGCAGTGAAACGACGGGGCTAAAGCGCACCATGCAATCGCGTCCAGCAAAAATTACCGCGAGTGCTTTTTGTGGGCCATTTAAGGCTTGGAGATAGGGTTTCTCTTGCCCCTCTTTACCTGGTTTACGTCCCCAAAGCACCGTCGCTGGGATCATTTGAACGTCCAATTCCGTATCAAACTTATGTAGCTCAAGCAGTTCAGAAAAAAGAGCGATAGAGTCACTAGGAACGTGCTGATCATTGCGCATCAAGGTTGGGCGCGCCGAGATGAAAACATAACGGGCAAAACTTTTGCCGTTTAGCTCAAGTGGTTGCAGAGGGTCAGGTAAACCCAGTTCTTTGGCGTGAGTTTGCAAGGTGAGCAAATCAACACTTGAGCGAAAAGGTAAGGCGTAAACAATCGGCTTGTGAATATCAATGCCGTGGTCTTCTATTGGATTAGAAGGGATCGCCGTGCCTTTGACCAACGCAGACAAAGGTAATTTTAGTAGTGAACGAGATAATGAGTGTCCAGAAGACATAAAGGTCGTCGCCTCAAGAATATTTCAATATGCTTAAGCGCATGTCCATTTCCCTGTGAGTTGATACTCAGAGAAATCGATATGCGCCGAAGCGGCTAGCTATTTTTGAGCCGCAAGGATACCAGAAACTGGTCAAACCTTTTAATCATTATTGTTTAGTAAAACAGCATCACTTGCGAGCGCGGTGAGTGAATCGGTGAGGTATTTATCGGTCGATTGCGGCATTTTTTGTAAATAGCCAAAAAATAAGCGTCCGCTCTTCCATTTATTCGATTACTGGATATACTCACAGTTAACTGTATAAACAGACAGGTGAGATATGAAGCCGTTAACGCCCCGCCAGCAACAAGTATTTGATCTTATCCGCAGTAAGATCGACGAAACCGGAATGCCACCGACTCGCGCTGAAATCGCACGCGAGCTGGGTTTTCGTTCCGCCAATGCCGCAGAAGAGCATTTAAAAGCACTGGCTCGTAAACAAGCGATTGAAATTATTCCGGGTGCCTCTCGTGGGTTGCGTATCTTACTTGAAGCTGCCAATGAGCCAGAAGATCTTGGCCTGCCTTTAATTGGTCGAGTCGCGGCGGGAGAGCCTATTTTGGCGCAAGAGCATGTCGAAGCGCATTACCAAGTGGATCCCAATATGTTTCGCCCTCAAGCGGATTTCTTACTGCGTGTGCAAGGCGAAAGTATGAAAGATATTGGCATTATGGACGGTGACTTACTCGCAGTGCACAAAACACAAGATGTGCGTAATGGGCAAGTGGTGGTGGCGCGTGTTGAAGATGATGTGACGGTAAAACGTCTAGAACGCAAAGGCTCTACCGTGTTATTGCACGCAGAGAATGAAGCGTTCTCACCGATTGAAGTGGATCTTAAATCTCAGCAGCTCACCATTGAAGGTGTGGCCGTCGGCATTATTCGCAATACCGATTGGATGTGATTTATTATTGAGATCTATTCTCAATAACTTGTTATTCTAACTGATATTCATTATCATCTTCTTTGTTGTTACATCGAGTTGCGACATAAGGAAGATGGTAATGCCTACCGATAAACATTCACTAACCCCACGTCATCATATTCCAACCAATTTAGTTCAACCGTTGTGGTTTCGTAGCCGCGAAAGTTTGGTTGATAACGGGTTAGTGTATGATCCGATCGCTGCAAAGGCCTGCCAGAGCTGTCACTTAGCCCCCGAATGTTTAAGCGGTGATATCGATCAAAAACAATTACTGCATGCCACCTTAACGCAATTGTGCGATCAACAAGTGCGCGCGTTTATTGAGCGTAACCCTGATGGATGGATCATTAATGTCGGTGCAGGGTTAGATACCCGTTTTTATCGGGTAGACAACGGGCGTTGCCATTGGATAGAACTCGATATCACCGAAAACCTGCTGTGGCGGCAGAAATTGTTTCATCGCAGTGAGCGTTATCAACATGTGTGTGGCAGTGTCGATGATCTTCAGTGGTTGGATGGATTGCCTATTGCGGAATCCTCAGCCGTTTTAATCGTTTGTGAGCATGCGTTATTAGATTGTACGGCGCAGCAACTCACCTATTTTATCCGCGCATTGGGTTTGCATTTTTCTAATGCGGCGGCTTGTTTAATGCTGGCTGGAGACAAAACTGCTTCCGCTTTAGGTCAGAAAATGGGCTCAGGCCATTACGGACATGGTTTTGCTAATCCAACCGAAGCGGTACTCAATGTCTTGCCTTGGGCTTCGTCGGCAAAAACGTTTTCACCGCTCGATCAACATTGTGGCCGCTGGAAATTATGGCAACGTTGGTTAAGTAAGGTGATGGTTTACAAGCTGCGCTTAACACCCGTTTTAGTTTATGTCCGTTGGTGAGTAACCGCTAGCCGTCCTCCTATCACTCCGCTACACTTTGCTCTCACCCATGAGAGGTCAACGTGTTGCAATCTATTTTACAAACGTTATCGAATCGTTCCGTACATCGGCAAGTGTTGCTACTGGCGATACCTATGGTGCTGTCCAATATTACTGTACCGCTGTTAGGTTTAGTTGATGCGGCGGTGATCGGTCATCTGGAACACGCTTGGTATTTAGGTGGAGTGGCGCTTGGCGGTACGGTAGTCAGTGTCACTTTCTGGTTACTCGGCTTTTTAAGAATGTCGACCACAGGCCTTGCAGCGCAAGCATACGGTGAACAGTCGCCACAAAAACTGGCGTTAGTCTTGTTGCAAGGGCTCTTGATGGCACTGGCATTTGCGTTGTTGTTTTTGATTCTGCATCGATGGATTGGCGATGCGATTTTTTCAGCCAGCAGTGCCAGTGAGCAAGTAAAGCAATATGGGTTGCAGTATTTTGTGATTCGAGCGTGGAGTGCGCCCGCCGCATTGGCCAACTTTGTACTGCTCGGCTGGCTGTTAGCCACGCAAAATGCTAAAGCGCCGATGTGGATGGTGATCATCACTAACTTAACCAACATCGCGTTGGATATTCTGTTTGTGTTGGGTTTCGGCTGGAAAGTGGAAGGTGCTGCGCTGGCATCGGTTATCGCCGATTATGCGGGCATGAGCTTTGGCTTACTGTGTGTTTGGCGCTATTGGTTGCGGCATCAACTCCCTTCGCCACTGCAGCTAGGTGTTTTAGTGACACAAGGTCTTAGCCGCTTTGTGAAATTGAATCGCGATATTTTCCTGCGTTCACTCTGTTTGCAGGCGGCGTTCAGCTTTATGACCTTTCAAGGGGCGGCCTTTGGCGATCAAACTGTGGCGGCTAACGCTGTCTTAATGAGTTTTTTGATGATGATCTCCTATGGCATGGATGGTTTCGCTTATGCGATGGAGGCCATGGTTGGCAAAGCGATTGGTGCAAAAAGTGAGGCGCAGCTCAAAAGTGCTCTGATCGGCAGTTTTTTCTGGAGTGCGCTAATCTGTTTAGCGTTAACGGTGATGTTTGCGGTGTGGGGATCGGCGTTGATCACGCTGATCACTGACATTAACGCAGTTCAGCAAGCGGCTAACCGTTATCTACCGTGGCTGGTGGCGATGCCGTTAACCGCGATGTGGTGTTTTTTATTGGATGGTATTTTTATCGGCGCGACCAAAGGTAAAGAGATGCGCAACAGCATGTTTGTCGCGATGTGCAGTTTTTTCAGCGTTTTCTATCTGGTTCAGTCTTTGGGTAATCACGCCCTGTGGATGGCGATGCTCAGCTTTATGGCAATGCGCGGCATCAGTTTAGGTGTGCTATTTATCTCACAATGGCGACGCGGTGTTTTTCTCACTTGATCATTGAATCTATCCCTAAGCACTTCACTCACCAGGTTACCAAAAAGAAAGCCGCACTCGTTAGCGGCTTTCATTCCATTAGCAGGCAGAATTCGGTCGATGATTAGAACAATCGATTCAGGCCATTTAACGCCGCCACGCGGTAGGCTTCGGCCATGGTTGGATAATTGAAGGTGGTATTGACGAAATATTCGAGGGTATTGGCTTCGCCTTTTTGCTCCATAATTGCCTGTCCGATATGGATGATTTCAGCCGCGCGTTCTCCAAACACATGAATACCTAAAATTTCTTTTGTCTCTCGGTGAAACAAAATTTTCAAGCTGCCGATATCTTTGCCAGAAATTTGTGCTCGTGCGAGGTGTTTAAACGAAGAGCGGCCAACTTCATACGGAATTTTGGCCGCGGTGAGTTCTTGCTCTGTTTTGCCCACTGAACTGATTTCAGGAATGGTGTAAATCCCAGTTGGAATGTCATCAATTAAGTGCCCTTGCGCTTGACCATGAGCAATCGCTTGAGCGACAAATCGACCTTGATCATAGGCTGCGCTCGCAAGGCTTGGGTAGCCAATTACATCACCGACTGCGTAGATGTGCTCCACCGAGGTTTGATAGTTACGATTGACGGCCAGTTGGCCACGTGAGTCGGCATTCAGGCCCACCGCTTTGAGGTTCAATTTGTCAGTGTTGCCCGTGCGTCCATTGGCATACAAGATACAGTCGGCTTTCATTTTTTTGCCCGATTGCAAATGAACGATCACACCATCGTCAGTGCCTTCAATCTTTTCATGGGTTTCATCATTACGAATCACAATGCCGCTGTTCCAAAAATGGTACGAGAGTGCATCAGACGTTTCGTTATCCAGAAACGACAGCAAGCGGTCACGGGTATTGATGAGGTCGGTTTTGACGCCTAATCCGCGGAAAATCGAAGCGTATTCGCAACCAATGACGCCTGCGCCATAAATGATGATGTGGCGAGGATCGTGTTTAAGCGAGAGAATCGAATCGCTGTCATAAACTCGTTCATGAGTAAAATCAACATCATCAGGTTGATAAGGGCGTGAGCCAGTCGCAATCACAAATTTGTCGGCGCTGTATTTTTCGATGCTGCCGTCAGCGTGCGTAACCGCCACGGTATTTTTGTGGGTAAACTTAGCGTTACCAAAAATCAGCGTACACTGATTGCGATCGTAAAAGCCTTGGCGCAAGCGAGTTTGTTTATCAATCACAGATTTAGCATGGCCTAAAATATCAGAGAAAGTGAGATGAATACTGGTGTTGTTTTTACAAAATAGAGGGTTACTGTTGAATTCGATGATGCGGCTGACCGCATGGCGTAACGCCTTGGAGGGAATGGTGCCCCAATGGGTACAACCGCCGCCAACACTACTCTCTTTTTCGATAATGGCGACATTAAACCCCGCTTTAGTCAAACCCATTGCGGCGCCTTCTCCGCCTGGGCCGCTACCAATTACGATGACATCGAAGTGGTTTTGGTTCGCCATACTCTATTCCTTGTTGTATTTGTTTAACATTGCTGTAGCGAGATTTTAACTGATCCATCAGTGCGGTAAACGATGTTGCCATCAGAGAGTGGAGAGGATCACGCTCGAGAGGTGAAAATGCCACTTTATGCTATTGCTTTGCCCATCTTACTGTGGCGAGTGATTGAAATTAGGTTAGGTGACTGTTTAATTGGTCACTTTGTCCAAAGAGGCGATGTTGTGGCTTAGACAACGTGCTCAATCACGTTATAGTATGGCTCAGATAGTAAAAGAGAAGCGACTTAATATGAAATCGATGGGAATTCGCGCATTACAAAAAGAAAAAACACGTCGTTCATTGATTGATGCAGCATTTAGCCAATTAAGTGCCGATCGGAGTTTTTCTAACTTAAGTTTACGAGAAGTGGCCCGCGAGGCGGGGATTGCGCCCACCTCATTCTATCGACATTTTAAAGATATGGATGAGTTGGGTTTAACCATGGTTGATGAAGGTGGTTTACTGCTGCGCCAATTGATGCGCCAAGCACGGCAGCGCATTGTCAAAGAGGGCAGTGTGATTCGCACGTCGGTTGAAACCTTCATGGAATTTATTGAAAGTAGTCCCAATGTGTTTCGCTTATTACTGCGAGAACGCTCAGGTACTTCTTGCGAGTTTCGTGCCGCGGTAGTGCGAGAAATACAGCACTTTTCCGCAGAGCTCACCGAGTATTTGATGACGACAGGCATGGGCCGTGACGAGGCATTAACTCAGGCCGAAGCTTCCGTTATTTTGGTGTTCAGCTCCGGCGCTGAAGCTTTAGATTTAGATCGACGTGAGCGAGATGAGCTTGCTGAACGTTTGATCATGCAGTTGCGAATGCTAGCCAAAGGGGCATTTTGGTATCGCAAAGAACGTGAACGTAATCGGCTCAAAGGGGGGATAGAGTAATGTCGAATGAAAACAACACAACCCATCGTGGTTCGGAAAGAAAAACACTTGTGCTAGCGCTCATCGCAGGTATGTGCGGCGATGCTTTGTTGTCTTGGGTAACCATTAGCCAAGTTCCGTTCTCCATTTTCCCATTGATTGCATTAGTGCTTTCTGTGCAGGCGTTGTATCAAGAATATTTGCGCCATCCGGTGGCGGAAGATCTTCCATTGGTAGCGCTTGCCTGTTTCTTTGTCGGTGCTTTTGGTCATTCGGCATTTATCAAAGCACAATATCCAGATTCTGGTTCTAACTTTTTCGCCATTCTCGTATTGCTGTTGTTGCTACTCTGGGTTGGAAGAAAATTGGGTTTTCTTGGTCGCCATCACGCCGACTAAGTCATCAATGACTAGGTAGATATAGCGTGCGATGTGACCGTCATCCAAGCCTATCAAAGACATATCACAGGGATGTGGACGCCGTTTTCTTGTCGTAGCGTCATGCATCCCGCTGCCACGTAATCGTTGTAAGTGGCGATAGCCGTTATCGGTGCGTTTTTAAATACGATGCAAAATTGGTTTGAACGATATTCGGTAAACGTAATTATTGCCAGTTAGCTGGAATTCTTTGTGCACACTAGGGCTCCAAGAATCATCACCACCCACGCCCATGTGCTGATGGTCTAGGCGCACATAAATGGTTTTTTCTGCCATTAAATCACAGGTGTGTTTTGCTTTTGCCAGCGTCTGTTGAGCATATTGACTGACACTAAATTGGAAATCGCCAGATATCACCAGTTCGTTCACTTGCAGCCATTGAGTTCCACAACGTAAGCCACTGTCGGTTGGGAAAATATACGGAGTGTGCATCTCTTCTAGCGTTTGCGTGTGCAAGCCAAAACGTGCTGCAGATAGGCGGTCTGGGTAGTTCTCAAACGGACCTAAACCTTGCCAAGTGATTGGTGTACTCTGCTCATGCAATGGCAATTGCAACTCCAAGCCGATACGTGGCATGGGTGGTAGATCATCGGCAAGTGTCACATCAACGGTCAGCTGCATTTCGCCACTGTTTTTCAGCGTATGCGTCCAAGTGGTGATGGCTTGTACGGCACCGTTGAATTGGTAAGCGAAAGTTGATGTTACTTGCACGGCATGCGCCAACATGTCGCTATGGCAACTGACACATTCGCGTTTCCATTGGCCAATACCAGCCATATCCCAACGACATACCCAAGCGTTTGGATCTACGTTATCCACTTCACTCACTCCAATATCGTTATCCAGTGGCGCACGGAAGAAGTTATCTTGCGGTGCCGCCAGCATTTGCGCTTTGCCATCGACTTGCCAATCAATCATCAAGCCTGTTTGACTATCCCAACACCATTGATGCTTCTCATCTAGGCTGGTGACTACGATCATGCCTTTTTGCTGGCTTATCGCTGGGGCTGGTTGCTTTTCCAATATAGGCATGGCGAGACCTGAGGTATTGCGTAGCGCAAATTGCTCAGAAGCGCTCACATGTCCCGCGGGTGCCCAAAGTGTTTCAGCCACTAAGGTGATGTCAGTATTCAAGTGGTATCGCGCTTCTGCTTTAGGTGTAAATTCAAAAGCAATCTCTACGGTTGCTTGGCTATCGGCTTTGATGTTCAGCACCACTGAGCCAGATTGAATCAATTTGCCATCTTCCAAAAGTGACCAGTTCAATTGCTCGTTGTCCGTTGCACGAAATAGGTTTTCGTTAGTTACTAATAGATGACAGAATCCTTTCACTTGTTCTTGCAGCGACACGCGAATCATACGCTGGCAGTATTTGGCTTCTTCCAATGTTGGATGCACAGTGCGATCTGGGAAGATCAACCCGTTGATGCAGAACTGGCGGTCATTGATTTTATCGCCAAAATCGCCACCGTAAGCCCAGAAGTGTTGGCCGTTCTCGTCCCATTGGCTCAAGCCTTGGTCTACCCAATCCCAGATAAAGCCGCCTTGAAGGCGAGGAAACTCGCGGAATGCATCCCAATATTCATTAAAACTCCCCAAACTGTTACCCATCGCGTGGGCGTATTCACATAAGATCAGTGGGCGAGTTTCGTTGGGTAGAGAAATCCATTTTTTGATTGGCCATTTTGGTACTGCTTCATCTGCAATCGTTGTATTCACACGGGCGTACATAGGCGCAATGATGTCGGTTGCAGCGGTATTGGCACCGCCACCTTCATATTGAACAGGGCGCGACGGATCGTAGTTTTTCGACCAAGCGTACATCGCATTGTGGTTGCTGCCGTGGCCAGACTCGTTACCCAAAGACCAGATGATGATAGAAGGATGGTTTTTATCGCGCATCACCATTTGGGTGTAGCGGCTCATGTATGCGTGCGCCCATTGTGGATTGCTCGAAAGGCGATTCATCGGCTGCATGCCATGGGTTTCGATGTTCGCTTCATCGCACACGTACAAGCCGTATTGGTCACACAGTTCGTACCAACGAGGGTGATTTGGGTAGTGCGCTGTACGTACCGCGTTGAAATTGTATTGCTTCATCAAACAGATGTCGCGGATCATGTCTTCTTCTGTCATCACATGCCCAAGCTCTGGATGATGCTCATGACGGTTAACGCCACGGATCAGCAAAGGCTTGCCGTTGAGTTTCAACTGACCATCAGTGATTTCCACTTTGCGAAAGCCCACATGATAGGCTTCACTCTCTAGATGCATGCCGTTTTCATCTAATAGTGAAACGACTAGGCGGTATAGATTGGGGGTTTCTGCGCTCCATTTGTTTGGCTCACGCACATGCAATGTTTGAAATACTACGTCATCGTATGTGCCCCGCTCGTCAATACGGCGGTTGTGCGGGCGATCAATTCGCGGCTCAGTCACCGCGCATTCACCATCAAAGAGCTGCACTTGCACTTGGTAACAATCTGGCGCTGAAATATGCGTCACGATTGATAGTGAACCATCGCGATAACACGCATCCAAATCTGGCGTGACGAATACATCTTCAATGCAGTATTGCGGTTTAGAAAGCAAAGTTACGTCGCGGAAAATACCACTTAGCCACCACATGTCTTGGTCTTCTAGGTAGCTGCCATCACACCAACGCATCACCATCACGGCAAGTGTATTCTCGCCAGCCACTAGGTAGGGCGATAAGTCGAATTCGGAAGGCAAGCGGCTATCTTGGCTGTATCCCACCCAAGTGCCGTTGCACCATAGGTGGAATGCTGAGTTTACACCATCGAAGATGATGCGCTGGGTATTGGCAAGATCGGCTTCTGAGCGGGAAATCGTAGTGCGGTAACAACCTGTCGGGTTTTCGGCGGGCACGAATGGAGGGTTTACTTCAAACGGGTATTTTACGTTGGTGTAAATTGGTTTGTCGTAGCCTTGTAGCTGCCAGTTGGAAGGAACCGTTATTTCATCCCAGTTCGTGTCATTGAATTTGGTTTGAATAAACTCGCCTTCGACTTGTTCTGGCGAGTCGAACACTTTGAATTTCCATTGGCCATTCAGCGATTGACGTTGGGCGTAAACGCCGTCACGGGCATGGTCAATATCTCGGTAACTGGAAAGTGGGCTGTGTGCTTTTAAGCAGTGAATATTCACTGATTGTGGGGTTTCCCAGTCACGTCGTTGGAGAATATCTGAAAATGCCTTCATGGTTTTCCTACTTGATTTTTTGTTTCTAACCGTGTTGCGCTACGGTAGTGAATACCGTAATGGATGACTTTTTTGCTCTGGTAATCGACGCTAACGCGGCCAAAAACAGTGCCATACATAGAGTAGCTAATTGTTTTATTTTTTGAGTCCTAGCTTGCTATTCAGTGTAAATAAAATGTGGAAACGTTTCCATGGTGGGGTTTACATTTTCATAGTAATAACGAATTTATTCTTCTTTCGTGTGATCATCCTCTCTTGAATGTGTTTTTAAGCAGTTTTAACGGCGAGTGATGAACTTTCCTTGATGAGATTGGCTTTGGATCTGATGTTTATATCAAAATCAATCTGTAAACGTTCCCATGCATTTAGTTTGGCTCACCGATTATTTTGTTCTATTCATTGTGATGCGATGTAATTTCCTGCTTCAAAGTCAGACAAAATGACAGATAACCATTGATTGAATTAACCGGTGCGCAGGTTCTAATGATTGTAGAATTGGGTGAGTATGCAGAGATTCTGCATTGGGGGCAGAAGGTAAGCGGTGATCTCAACGGTTATCGTATGGGCTCTGCATCGCCCGCTCTGATTAAACCGTTAGTCAGAGCGAGCAGCATGATAGGTAATGTTGTCAGTACGAATGCGTGAAAGCTGATTAAATCGAAATTTAAATACCGATTGAAAGTCTTATTTAATCTTCTCCAGCATCACACCTGCTTCCATGTGGTGGGTAAATCGAACCTTTAATCCGTCAAAGTCTATAGAGTTATATTTTTTGAGCTTAAGTTTATGATTTTTATTTATTTTTGTAATCATGTTGTCCGGTAAAGTCCAAAGCCGTACAATAGAAACTCGACGTTTGCCGTACCCCACGCCGTACCCAGAGCCGTACCCAGAAATGCAGAGGTTTTCCAACGATGACGAAACGAATCAGTACCAATGCAACGTTGCAAGCATTGAAGCCACAGGATAAGGAATACTCGATCCCCGATAAGAAAGTCGAAGGATTGAACATTCGAGTTCGTCCAACTGGCACAATGACTTGGATCTTTCGTTTTCAAGTAGGGAAGAAACACGAAAAAATCTCTATGGGTCGATACATTAAGATCAAACCAGAGCGCGGGATGACATTGGATCAGGCGCGAAAGGAAGCGGGTCGTTATCGTAGTTGGTTGGAGAATGGTAAGAACCCAAAAGTTGAGTTGGATATCGAGAAACGAGCGCAAGATGAGGCGAAGACCTTTGACGATGCGTTTATTAGCTTCGATGAAAAACGTCTTTCAAAACAGCTTCGTGGTGACCAGTCGAGGACCATTTACTATCGAGATATCAAGCCGATTCTCGGTGGCATCAAATTAGCTGATTTGAGCATATATGACCTAAACCGGGTCTTTGATGCGAAGGTCGATAAAGACGGTAAGCGTATGGCGGGGGCTATCGGGGTTTGTCATAAAATCATCAATCAAGTGATTAACCATGCCCTAGCACTAAATATGCTTGATACTCATCCTGCACCACAGTTGAAAGCAAAAGATGTTGGCGGCGGCTCTAAAGTGACAAAACGTAATTTAAGCTTTTCAGAGTTAAAGATTCTGTTAACGAGTATGCCGTCATGGCGTACAGATCCCTCGAACATCCGTTTAATGCAGTTCTTACTTGGTTGTGGACAGCGTATTAGTGCCGTACTGGAAATGCGTTGGAGTGAGTTAGATTTTGATGAGGGAATTTGGCTATTACCAGCCAGCTCAGAAGAGCGGCACACTAAAAGCCAAGACGCACGTAAAGTGCCTTTAAGTGGTTACTTGCTTGCACTTCTAAACGAGCAGCGTGACAGTGTGCCAAGTAAGTGGAAGTTGGTATGGCCCCAACTAATGGTCGATAGAGTGCAAGAACCTGCGGCTGTACGGGCATTGATCAAACGTAATCTACCTAGCGACTTTGAGCGCTTTTCACCTCATGACTTGCGCCGTACCTTTATCAGTCGTTGTAGTGAAATGGGGTTAGATATCGTAGCGATTGAAAAGACAGTCGGCCACCAGCTGCCAGGTATGCTCAGAGTCTATAACCATCATGATTATATCGATGAGCAGTTGAAGGTTCTGGAGGCATGGGGTAACAAGTTGCAATCGCTAATGGAAGCGAATGTCCACCCATTACCCTCCGCTAAGATGGCCTGAGTAGCTGTATTACTTATCACTAAAGCGGCTTGGGCTGATTAAGCCAAGAAACGTGCTTGCATCAAATCGTGATGTAGAGGAGGGAGGAGTAATAGGATTGTTGTTTACTTTTGGTTTGCATAGAGCGCTATCATGCGTTGCATTTATTAACCTATCAAGGGTTTCATTCATTGTTAGATCGAAAGCCACTGAGAGTTTCTTTAGTTTCTCTCTTGTTTTTTTGTCAGTAACAAAGTTGAAGCTGACCTTGTTCTCTTTCTTGACCTTCTCTCTATATTTAACTTGTCCCCAAGCTCTTCTCATTTTTATCGACAAGAGTTCCCTATCGCTAGATGACATACCAATGACATAAACCAAAGACGGTAAGGCAAGATGAATCAACTCTTTTTTCTCAAATACCCTTGTTCTACGTTTGTAATGTCGTAATTGTCTTTCTTTATCTATATATTTTCCCAACCACTCAATTTGGCTGTTATCTTTCCCTGATATCCAGTCGAATAATCCTTCATTTTTATAA
>NZ_NDIO01000122.1:0-7807 GCF_002241085.1 Vibrio sp. V03_P4A6T147 | reverse complement strand
ATGAAACTCTCATTTTGTTCGCTATACTTTCCGCCCGGTTATGAGCCGGTGCTCAACCCATACAAGCCGTCACACGGAAATGTGAATGACCCCAAGGACTGGACCAGCTAAGTTCCTCTGCTTGTATAAGGTGATCTTGGATGAACAATATGTTCGCATACCCCTCTTTTTGTCACGCTTTTGTTGTACAAAAGGACAATGATTCCTCCTTTGCCAAGTTTTTTGGTTCTACCCTTATTTCCAAATTTCAAACTAGGTAAATACAATGAATATTCTTTTTGGCCTCGTCGGCATTTTAGCGCTGATCGCTTGCGCCTACCTGCTCTCTGAAAATCGATCTTTCATCAATTGGAAAACCGTATCACGTGCTTTATTGCTGCAAGTTGGTTTTGCCGCGCTGGTGCTCTACTTCCCATGGGGACAAAGCGCACTAGCCAGCATCAGCGGCGGTGTGTCGAGTTTGCTGGGTTTCGCCGATGCAGGAATCCGCTTTCTATTCGGTGATTTAGCCGATTCCGGATTTATTTTTGCTGTTCGTGTTCTGCCTATCATCATTTTCTTCAGCGCTCTTATCTCTGCCCTTTATTACCTTGGTATCATGCAAAAAGTCATCGAGTTTATCGGTGGTGGTATTCAAAAATTTTTAGGTACGAGCAAAGCAGAATCTCTGGTTGCTACGGGTAACATTTTCCTTTCACAAGGTGAATCACCACTGCTTGTGCGTCCCTTTTTGTCGCGCATGACACGTTCAGAACTGTTTGCTGTCATGGCCGGAGGCATGGCCTCTGTCGCAGGTAGCGTGTTGGGTGGCTATGCCGGTCTAGGTGTTGAGCTTAAATACCTTATTGCAGCCAGTTTTATGGCGGCACCCGGCAGTTTGATGATGGCAAAAATCATCGTACCAGAGCGCGATGTTCCACTTGATCAAACCAATATTGAGATGGATAAAGCGCAAGAAAGTAATGTGATTGACGCACTGGCGAGCGGGGCGATGAATGGCATGAAAGTGGCGGTGGCCGTCGGTACAATGCTGGTTGCATTTGTGAGCGTGATTGCGATGGTTAACACTGGGCTTGAAAGTTTCGGTGAGTTATTGGGTTTGAACGGCATTACCTTACAACTGCTGTTCGGTTATCTATTTTCACCACTGGCTTGGCTGATTGGTGTACCAAGCCATGAAGTCTTGATGGCGGGCTCTTACATTGGGCAAAAAGTGGTGATGAACGAATTTGTGGCTTTCATTGATTTTGTTGACCACAAAGCGCTGTTGTCGGAACACACCCAAGTTATTATTACTTTTGCTCTGTGCGGCTTTGCCAATATTGGTTCTATCGCGATCCAATTAGGCTCTATCGGGGTTATCGCTCCTGAACGCCGTGCAGAAGTCGCGAATTTAGGTATTAAAGCGGTGATTGCAGGTACGCTAGCTAACTTAATGAGTGCATGTCTAGCGGGCATTTTCATTCTGCTTTAAACGCCCTGTTTGCTTCTCTCAATGCTCACTGCGGTGGGCATTTTTGATCCCTTTTTTGAATGATTGACACCTCAGTAATTGCTGAAAAGCTGATTTATAGCAAATTCCGTTTCTGATGAGCGCGTAGTATAGCTTGCAATTAACTGCGTATCCCAGCATAGGCGATACGCTGACATGCTAACTTATTGAGTGCTTGCTATGGAAAATCTTGTTGAACGCTTTTTGCGTTATGTCTCTTTTGATACTCAATCTCACCCCGCCAGCCGCCGTTGCCCGAGTTCAGTAGGGCAAATGACGTTTGCCCATACACTGCATGAAGAATTAATCGCATTAGGCTTAACCGATGCTACGGTTGATGAACACGGCTATGTTATGGCGAAGTTGCAATCGAATGTTGATTACCCTGTTCCTGCGATTGGTTTTATTGCACATATGGATACCGCGCCAGATGCGTCAGGCAAACACGTTAAGCCGCAAATTGTGGAGAATTATCAAGGCGGAGACATTGCTTTAGGTAAAGGGGATGAGGTGCTGTCACCTATTCAATACCCGGATTTGCATCAACTGCATGGTTACAATCTGATCACGACTGACGGCAGCACACTGCTTGGTGCCGATAATAAGGCAGGCATCGCTGAAATTATGACGGCCATTGAGAGGTTAATTGCTGACCCAAGCATCGCACATGGTGATATTTGTATCGGTTTCACTCCCGATGAAGAGATCGGCCGGGGCGCGGACTTATTTGATGTGGAGAAGTTTGGCGCACAGTGGGCTTATACCATTGATGGTGGCCCGGTGGGTGAGTTGGAGTATGAGAATTTCAATGCGGCGAGCGCTGATGTTATTTGCTATGGCGTGAATGTTCACCCTGGGACCGCGAAAGATAAAATGGTGAATGCCATCAACATCGCCGCACAATTTCAGCTTATGATGCCAGCCGATCAAACCCCAGAGACCACGCAGGGCTATCAAGGCTTTTACCATTTAAAATCCGCAGAGATGAGTGTGGCTCGCTCAACCTTGGGTTACATTATTAGAGACTTTGAACGAGAAGGCTTGGAAGCTCGTAAAGCGTTTATGCAGCAGCAAGTGGACCAGTTAAATGCCCGTCTTGAGAAAGGACGAGTTGAGTTGGTTGTGACGGACAGCTATTTCAATATGAAAGAGATGGTCGAGCCTCATCCACAAGTCATTGAACTGGCTAAACAAGCCATGATTGCTTGTGATGTTGAACCGCTGATCAAACCTATTCGAGGTGGTACGGATGGTGCGAGGCTCTCATTCATGGGCCTGCCATGCCCTAATATTTTCACTGGCGGTTATAATTTCCATGGTATTCATGAGTTCATTACCATTGAAGGGATGGAACAAGCGGTAAACGTGATTGTAAAACTGGCTGAAAAGACAGCGTTGGCGGACCAACACTGATAACAAACCTTTCCTTTCGCCAATCTAAAGGGGAGTTTCTCTTCCAAAGCTATGACAGGGCGCATAATAATTGCGCCTTATGCCGACGTTAACTATTCACTCAGTTACAATACCTTTCGAAAATTCTAACACGATCTCAATCAACGGCTCTCTAGTCGCTGTAGATGTGTTGCTGCTCATTATGCATAAAAATAAAAGAAGGGGATTGATATGGAGAAAGTGGTCGCAGTGTGGGACTTTCTTATCACTCATAAATTGGTGTTTAGTATTTTAATCATGACGTTGATTATTTTGACACGGCGAGTTGTGCTTTCTCAAATTCGTGGCGATGTTGCACTGATTACCGAAAAGCAGCGTAAATGGATGTCACGCACCAAGAATGGCACCTTTGCGTTTACTTTGGTCATCCTCTTCGTATTGTGGCAATCAGAGATCAACGAATTTGCACTGTCAGTGACTGCGATAGCAGTCGCCATCGTAGTTGCATCAAAAGAGATCATCTTGTGTTTTACGGGCTCAATTCAGCGAGCGAGCTCTCGCTCATTTCGTATCGGGGATTGGATTGAAGTCGGAAAACTGAGCGGTGAAGTGATCGAACACAACTTGATGGCAACCGTGATCCAAGAAATCGACTTGAATCATGGTCAATACCACTACACTGGAAAAACCGCGACCTTGCCAAACAGTATGTTCTTCTCGTTTCCGGTAAAAAACCTTAATTTTATGAAGCGTTATGTGTTTCATAACTTTTCGATAGTAGTGCCTGAATTTGTAAATTTGTACCCTTTATTACCGATTATGCATGAAAAGATTGAGAGCCACTTTGCCCACTTTATTGATGTTGCAAGGCGCTATAACAGCATGATTGAAAAACATGCGGGTGTAGATTTGCCCAGTGCTGAGCCGCACATTCAGATCAGCAGCGCAGCCGCAGGAGAACAAATCGTGCATTTCATGATTTTTTGCCCAACAGAGCGGGCCAACCATTTAGAGCAACTGATCCGCCAAGACTTTATGCAAGCATATGAAAACGCATTTCCACGTGCTTTAGTTGCAACAGAAGTGTTGCCGAGTGAAGTGGGTAGCTAACTGCCGAATAATGAGCGCTCACACAGTATGGTGAGCGTCTTACCTGCAATTACTGTTTGGGTGAGAAAAGATATATTAGTGATGAAAGTGAGATTAACGCTCAATTGCGTGTGTTTTTTTCACCGAAATCCCTAAGCGTTTTGAAAGCCGAGTGAGATTCGCGCGATCCACTTGCAATAATCTTCCCGCTTTTGCCCAATTAAAATCGGATTGGGTCAATGCTTCACTGATCAATTTACGCTGATATTCATCCGTTGCTTCTCGCAGCCCACGTTGCCACACCTTCGCTGTGACCTCTTTGTCGCTCAACGTACTTGGCGTGTTAACCAGAGGTAGGCTGAAATCTAACTCACCTATGTCGTAGCTGTTGACGGTGATCAACGCTTGTAAGCCTTGTCTGGCTCGTGCTTTCAGCGCTGCGCGGTTGATCACGTGTTCTAATTCGCGAACATTACCGGGCCATGAGTAGTTGAGTAACCCAGCCAGTGCGTTGGGATCGATTTTGAGCTGTGTGATACCGAGCTTGCGACGCGCTTGCTCTAAAAAATAACCTGCCAACAAGGTAACGTCACCATTTCGCTCTCTTAGCGGAGGGATATGAACAGGGTATACGCTGAGTCGATGGTAAAGATCGGCTCGGAATCTTCCCGCTTCCACCTCTTGCTTTAAATCTCGATTTGTCGCTGCCAATATCCGTACATCAATAGTTTGGACATGATCTTGTCCTACGGGCTGAATTTCATTGTTCTGCAATGCACGTAAAATCTTGCTTTGGGCAGCCAGTGGCAGTTCACCGATTTCATCGAGAAATAAGGTTCCACCGTCGGCTAATGCAAACTTGCCTAAGCGATGCCGTTCTGCTCCAGTAAAAGCTCCTTTGACATGCCCAAATAGTTCACTTTCGACCAAGTTTTCTGGAATTGCGGCGCAGTTGACATAAATAAGAGGTTGGCGTTTACGCGCTGATAGTTGGTGCAGTGTTCGTGCGACCAGCTCTTTACCGACACCCGTTTCACCATGGATTAAAATGTTGAAATTAGAAGGGGCGACCACTTCCAAATCGGCTTTCATGGCCAGCATCGACGCACTTGAACCGATGATCTCTCCACCTTCTCTGTCCCATGCTTCTTCATTCAGCTCTTCTAAGCGTTGCTGTGATTGTTTGGCTTGTGCTTCAAGTTGAGAAAAGGTCAGTGCCATTTTCAAGGTAGAGGCCGCGATTGCCGACAACGCTTCTAGGCTGCGTTTGGGAATATGTTCAAACATGTTGGGATTAAGGCTATCAAGCGTCAAGATACCGAGTAGTTTGTCACCAAACAAAAGGGGCAGGCCCATACAAGAGTGCATGGGAAGGTCGCCATCATGATCCATTAATAAACCATCGAAAGGATCGGGTAGTGATGAATTTGCATCGAAAATAACCGGCCCATCAGCGTGGCAAATCTCACTAAAGCGCGGATGTTCATCAATTAAAAAGCGTCGGCCTAAGGTATCGCGAGTCAAGCCTTGCATCGCAAGGGGGATTAACAAATCACCTTGGCGTGAAAGCAGCATCACACAGTCGCATTGAATGGTTTTACGAATCGCATCAAGCAGGCGATTGAACCTATCTTGATCGTTCAAACCACTTGCGAGTCCTATGGTCATTTCAATCAAGGTAGAGATGGAAAAATCTTGCATGGTAAGCACTCAGGTGATGTTTTTGGATATTGTAGTGTCATAATGACATTTTTTGAAGTGTTATTTTGACCTGATTATTTGATGATTTATTATTTTTTATTTAAAAATCAATGGATTAATGTTGGCATGCTTTGTGCTATACAAGCTTCAGTATCAGAGCGAATCTAATTCGCCATTTATAAAATCTGAGGAGAAAGCTCAATATGCTCAATAATCAACACATCGCCATTGTCAAAAGTACCATTCCTTTGCTTGAATCTGCCGGGCCAGCGCTTACAGCTCATTTCTATCAGAGAATGTTTACTCACAATCCTGAGCTAAAAGATATTTTTAATATGACCCATCAACATACTGGCCGTCAGGGCGTTGCACTGTTTGAGGCGATTGCCGCGTATGCGAAAAATATTGAAAATCTCGCCGCATTAACCAGTGCAGTGGAACGTATTGCCCAAAAGCACACCAGCTTTAACATTCAGCCAGAGCACTATCAAATCGTCGGACATCACCTTATTGAAACGTTGCGAGAGCTTGCTGCCGATGCCTTTACTCCTGACGTTGAAGCTGCATGGACGGCGGCTTATCTCTTTTTAGCGCAAGTCTTTATTGATAGAGAAGGGGAGTTGTATTTACAGCGTAAGCAGGCGATCGGTGGTTGGGAGAATGCGCGTGAGTTTGTGTTGCAAGATAAAGTGAAAGAGTCTGAATTCGTCACTAGCTTTATCTTTGAGCCTGCTGATGGCAAAGCAGTATTAGATTATCAGGTAGGTCAGTATATTGGGATTGAACTTAAGCCGGAAGGTGCGTCATACAGTGAAATTCGTCAATATTCCTTGTCACAAAAACCCAATGGAAAAAACTACCGCATTTCTGTGAAGCGTGAAGGCGTGGATACTGAACATCCTGGGACAGTCTCTAACTATTTACATGATTACGTTGAAAAAGGCAGTCGAGTGAAACTTTATGCGCCAGCGGGTGATTTTTTCTATGTTGAGAAGCTCGCTCCCGTTGTACTTATCTCTGCAGGTGTCGGGGCAACACCGATGCAAGCCATACTTCAACAGCTTGCGTCAGTAGGAAAAAAAGAGGTGACGTATCTGCATGCTTGCAACAATTTATCACAACACTCCTTTATTGATGAAACCGCGACCTTAATGGCGGTGCATCCATCATGGCAGCAAGTAGTCTGGTATCTGGAAAGTGAGCAAACACCAGCCAAGCAAGGTTCTATGATCTTGCATGAAGTTTGCGAGCAACTGCCGCTAACACAGGGGGATTTTTATATCTGTGGCCCCGTCAGTTTTATGCAGTTCATTGTTGAGCAGCTTGAATTGCTTGGCGTAGCAAGAGAGCGTATCCATTACGAAGTCTTTGGTCCACACGCCTATTTATAAAGTATAAAGCTTTATCTCAATCTAGGCTCTTTTAAGGGCCTATACCTTCACATTTAAAGCTGCAGCGGTGTTGGTTACGTTCGCTTACCCCAATCACATAGTTCATCTATGCTCATGGGGATGAGCTCACTTGCCGTCTACCTGCAACTTCAAGTTGTTTGGGTATAGATACTGAAAAGTGGGCTGGGAATTAATGCTCACTTTTTATTTGTAGTGCTTGCCAAGTAATTTCATCGGAATGGCTATCGCTATCAATAAAAATAGAAGAGCCACTAATCATCACTGAAATATCCATACCTCGGTTCAAGGAAGTAGAGAGTTTTTCAATCGCTGCAGCATCAAAGCGAAATAGATCGACATTGAGGTGAGAGAACTTTCCCTTGTTCTGCTCCCACCAAACCTGTGATTTCGTGTTAAAGCTGTAGACTTTCACCTGTTTTGCAAGCCGTGTGGCTTTTTTAATGCGATCAGCATCGGGTTCGCCGACTTCAATCCAGAGCTGAATTTGGTCATCTAATGATTTTAGCCAGAGATCAGGTTCTTCAATGGAAGAAAGTCCTCTAGTAAATGTTAGCTCGGGTGAAGCATTAAGACAAAACGCCAAAATGCGCGCCATCATTCGTTCGTTGCTTTCTGAAGGATGCTGAGCAATGGTGAGATTTAAAGAGTCATAATGATCGCGATTAGTATCCGTCAGCGCAATACGGAACTTATAGATTGTCGGTTTAAGAGCCATTGGAAG
>NZ_NDIO01000234.1:0-7810 GCF_002241085.1 Vibrio sp. V03_P4A6T147 | reverse complement strand
ATAAAATTTCTGAATCGTATATTGAACGTAACCTAATTCTTTATCAAACAAGTCGTAGATATGATTCAACGAGCGATGCTGTTGAACCGTTCCCTTACCGAATGAGTTTTCGCCAACAATGATCGCTCGTCCATAATCTTGCATTGCCGCTGCAAAAATTTCTGAGGCTGATGCGCTGTAGCGATTCACCAATACTGTCATTGGCCCCTGATAACTGATTTTTCCATCCGTGTCACTATTGACGTTTACTCGTCCATAGCTATCGCGAACTTGCACAACCGGGCCGCTTTCAATAAATAAGCCGGATAATGCCGTCGCTTCCGTTAATGCACCCCCACCGTTATTACGCAAATCGACGATCACGCCATCCACTTTTTTCTGCTTCAGTTCAGTCAGCAATTTGTCCGTGTCTTGCGCTAAACCGACATAGAAGCTAGGGACTTCAAGCACGCCGATTTTCTTGCCATTTTTCTCGATGATTTTTGATTTAACCGCTCGATCTTCTAAACGAATTTTGTCTCGAACAATAGTGACAACGTGACTTTTAGCGTCTTTACCTTCCGGCAAAACTTGCAACTTCACCTTAGTGCCTTTCGGGCCTTTGATCAGTTGTACGACATCATCTAGACGCCAGCCGATAACATCAACCATCTCTTTGCCATCTTGGCCCACACCAATAATACGATCGCCTTCACCCAACTGCTTGCTATTTGAGGCAGGACCACCCGCAACTAACGAACGAATGATGGTGTAGTCGTCGGTCATTTGCAGTACAGCACCAATCCCTTCCAATGAAAGATTCATTTCTGATTGGAACTGCTCGGCATTACGTGGAGAGAGATAACTAGTATGCGGATCAACTTCACGCGCAAAAGCATTCATATAAAGCTGAAATACATCTTCGCTGTGGGTCTGAGACAGACGTTTGATCGCGTTATTATAACGCTTGCCTAGCGTTTCTTTAATTTCCGGCCACTCTTTACCCGTAAGCTTTAAGTTCAGTGCATCATATTTGACACGTTGCTGCCATAACTTATCGAGCTCGGTTTTATCTTTCGGCCAAGCTGCTTTTGAGCGATCAAGTTCCATCGATTCATCGGCTTCAAATGTAATTTCTTTGTCGAGCAGAGAAAGCGCATATTGAAAACGCTCAAAGCGCTTTTGCATTGATAAGTTATAAACATCAAATGCAATTTGGTTATTGCCAGCCTTGAGTTGATCATCAAGTTGTGTCGACCACGTATGAAAGGAATCAATATCGCTCTGAGTAAAGATATTGCGGTTGTAGTCGAGCAGTTCGAGATAACGATTGAAGATAGCTTGCGAGAAATCGTCATTCAAGTTGAAGTGTTTGTAATGAGAACGAGTAAAACGGGAAGTCACACGCTTACTCGCCGTTTCATGCTGCATTTCTGGGGCAAGAAGAGTTAAATCTTCTTTGCTAAGAGTGGCTTCTAAGGCCTGAACGGATGACGCTGCTAGCCATAGGCCAGCAGCGATCAACGTTAATTTTGAACGGCATTTCATGCGTAGGAATTTCTCCTTTATGCGCGCAAGTGCTCCGCTTTCACAACCATTTGTAGGCCGTTGACAAGTTGAACGCGCACATCTTCCTTATTAACTTCAACAATGGTCGCAGCCATGTTTCCTTTACCCATGTTTACGTTCACTTGTTTGCCAGTGATCATTTCATCAGCATTTAAAGCGCGCGTCTCGACAGGTTTTTCAGCTTTTGGCGCTTTCGCTTGAGGACGACGAGCTTGTGCTTGAGGCTTTTTCGCTTTTGGTTGCTTCGCTTTTGCCTCTTCGCGTGCTTTTTGTCCTTGCTCTTTACGACGAGCCTGTACTCGAGCTTTACTTTCTGCCAATGCGGCTTGTGCGTGCTCTACATGTTCTTCTTCTAACTCTCCACATGGGTTGCCATCAAGGTCAACACGAGTTGCACCTAGTTTAACACCATGTAGATAACGCCATGACGACGTGTATTGTCTTAACGCAGCACGCAGCTGTGTTTTACTTACTTTTGAGTCTTCGTTTAGGCGTTCAGCAAGATCTTGAAAAATACCAATTTTCAAAGGCTTTGCTTCACCTTCTAAAGTAAAGCACTTAGGGAAACATTCAGCAATGTACGCAATAACTTCTTTGCTGTTTTTTAACTTTTCAGTGTTTTCCATGAGGATTCCTGGTTTATGCGGTCTTTCCGCGAGGCATTAAGATAAATATGTTCGGTATTATAGTGACCTAAATGCGAAAAACCACAGGCAATGACCAATTTATGCCTTGTTAGCGTGTGAATTGAGCAGCTTTTCTATCTCAATCATTAATTCTGCCATCCCTTTCTCATCAATTTCAGAAAAACGGCCAATTGTTGGGCTATCAATATCCAATACTCCCACCACTTGGCCATTGATAGAAAATGGCACCACCAACTCAGAATTGCTCGCAGCATCGCAAGCAATGTGACCAGCAAACTCATGGACATCATAAACACGTTGTATACGGTTAGTCGCCGCCGCAGTACCACACACACCTTTTCCTAAGGGGATGCGTACACAAGCTGGTTTTCCTTGAAAGGGACCGAGAACCAGTTGCTCTTCTTTTATTAGGTAAAAACCCACCCAGTTAAGATCTTCAAGCTCCATGTTAAATAAGGCGCTCAAATTGGCAAGATTAGCGATTAAATCCGTTTCAGATTCAACCAGTGCCACCGCCTGCTTGGTAAGACGGCGGTATTCTTCTATGTTCATATAAACTCAACGACCTTTTGAAAACGGAAGACATCTATTTTTGAACAGCGTACAATTTCTCACACGATAAATAGGATGCATTCTCATCATAATGACTAATTCCAATGACACTATTAGCCGCTCTTGGGTAATAAAACAAGTAAAAAAACATCGACCTACACTTCTATTTGCCAATGCGATCGCGGTTATTGCAACGCTGGTTAGTGTCCCTATTCCACTATTAATGCCATTAATGGTCGACGAAGTTCTGCTGAATAAACCCGCTTCTGGTTTGGCGATGATGAATACTATTCTACCGACATCGATGCAAAACCCAACAGGCTATATTGCGCTCACGTTATTACTAGTGGTCTTGATGCGTAGCGTCAGCCAAGCGCTCAACATACTTCAAAGCCGTCAATTTACTTTGGTGTCCAAAACCATCACTTACCAAATGCGCTGCAAAATGATTGATAAATTAGGACGGATCAGCATCAGGCAGTACGAAACCAAAGGCAGTGGTGGTATTAATGCTCACTTAATCACCGACATCGAAACCATTGATCAATTCATAGGTAGCACACTCAGTAAATTTATCATCAGCCTACTGACCGTATTAGGCACCGCGGGTGTTCTACTCTGGCTTGAGTGGCGTTTAGGGCTGTTTATTTTATTGGTCAACCCGATTGTAATTTACTTTTCACGTAAACTCGGAAGCAAAGTCAAACATCTGAAAAAGCGAGAAAACCAAGCGTATGAACGCTTTCAAAATCGGCTAGTCGAAACATTAGATGGCATTTATCAATTGCGTGCCGCTAATAAAGAGCGAGAGTTTCTCAATGAACTCAAACAGCAAGCCAACCAAGTCCGAGAGAATGCAGACAAATATGCATGGCAATCAGAGGCTGCAGGGCGCGTCTCATTTCTCCTGTTTTTACTTGGTTTTGAGCTATTTAGAGCGGTCGCGATGCTGATGGTGATCTTTAGCGACTTGACCATAGGGCAAATTTTCGCCGTTTTCGGTTATTTGTGGTTTATGTTAGGCCCAGTGCAAGAACTGCTGAGTATTCAATTTTCTTGGTACAGTGCAAAGGCGGCCTTTCATCGCATTAATGATCTGCTTGCACTGGAGGAAGAGCCTCGCCCTATTTGCAAAATTAACCCATTCACGGATAACCGCCAGGTCGATGTTGAGGTTTCTCACGTTAATTTTGCCTACGATAGTGAAAAGAGTGTGCTCAACGATCTCTCGCTCACGATTCCGGCGGGTAAAAAAGTTGCGTTGGTTGGCGCAAGTGGTGGTGGGAAATCCACGTTGATCCAACTGTTAATTGGTGTGTATCAGCCCAATTCCGGGCAGATCCGTTTTAATGGTGCGACCACTGAAGAGATAAGTTTTGATATTATTCGCGATAACATTGCCGTGGTATTACAACAACCTATACTATTCAACGACACCTTAAGGCATAATTTGACCCTCGGCGGTCAATATGCAGAAGAGGAATTATGGCAAGCGCTGCATATTGCACAACTGGATGATGTGACTGCGAATCTCAGTGACGGTTTAGAAACGCTAGTTGGTCGAAATGGTATTCGCTTGTCGGGAGGACAACGTCAACGTTTAGCCATCGCTCGGATGGTACTGAGCAATCCTAAATTTGTTATTTTGGATGAAGCAACATCCGCGTTAGATACGGTAACTGAAGCGGCATTGCACAATGCTCTGACTGGATTTTTGAAAGGTCGAACTACTTTAATTGTTGCGCACCGCCTTTCGGCTGTGAAACAAGCCGATATAATTTACGTGCTGGAAGATGGTCAAGTTAGCCAAATGGGTACGCATCGAGAATTAGTCGAGCAAGATGGGTTATATCAGACCCTTTATGGAAATCTCCAATCGTACGTTTAGTGATTGGGTAACAATAAATTAGGATGATTGTTTGTCTCAACATTCAGCGCTTATTCAACATCCACAATCACCTAACGGCGTGAGGTTGTGTCACGGCTGTGAATTGGCCGTTGATCTCGTCGAGGTTGAGCATGGAAAAAGTGCCTATTGTCCACGCTGCGGTACCCAACTGTACCGCGGTGGGTCTCCCTCTTTATCTGGGGATTTAGCCGTCGCCATCACTTGCTTGTTACTGTTTATCCCCTCTCATTTTTTTGAATTCATCAGTATTCGCTTGGTTGGGGTGATGATCCCCGCCACCTTGCCATCCGGTGTTTTTGCGCTGGCTGAAGAGGGCTTTGGAGCGCTCGCTTTATTGGTACTATTTTGCAGCTCTATTGCGCCACTTTTAGTGTGTGGTTCCGTAGTGACCGCTCATATCGCCTTGCGTTATCGATGGTTTCATCTACTGCGTGGCTCACTGATCATTATTCAGCGATTAAAAGCGTGGGTAATGCTCGATGTTTTTTTAGTCAGCGTGGCGGTATCTTGTTTTAAACTTCAAGATTATTCCGACATTTTTATCGGTGTGGGGTTGTATGGTTTAGTCTTGTTGCAACTGGCAACCGTATTGTTAGCGACTCGAGTTAGCGTAAGGCGCTATTGGCAAGCGTGGCAGCCAGAGAATCAATATGCCTTCGAGCGTAAAGAGGTGCATTGCCACCATTGCCATCTTTCACAACCAGAAAATACGCACTGCGTGCGTTGCGCGCAAAAATTATATCACCGGAAACCCAACTCGATACAACGAACTTGGGCCTATTTAATTGCAGCAAGTGTCGCTATTTTCCCCGCGAACCTGATTCCAATATCGATTTTAATTACCAACGGACAGCGATTAGAAGACACCATCTTCTCTGGTGTTGCGTCACTGATTAATAGTGGTATGGTCGGAATTGCAATCATCATTTTTGTGGCCAGTATAATCGTGCCTATTGTAAAAATATTCGGCCTGACCTATCTATTACTGGCGATTAAATTTAAGCGAACGGTTTACCACCGTCAGAGAATGAACATTTATTTCGCGATTAAATGGATCGGCAAATGGTCGGTAATGGATCTGTTTGTCATCTCAATTATGTTGACACTGGTTGATCGCGGTCAAATTCTCGACTTCACTCCCGGTTATGGAGCCGTTGCCTTTGGCTTGGTGGTTGTACTCACCATGCTCGCCACGGAAAGTATGGACCCAAGACTCATCTGGGATAATTACCCAGAAATCGCAGACCAAAACGAGCCTTCACATGAGTAAACAAATTTCAAGCCAGCCCTCACACACTCCCGATGTTAAGCGAAATAGGGGCATCTCACCTTTGTGGATACTGCCCATACTCACCATGGCGCTCGCAGGTTGGTTAGTCGTTAAAGCCATTCACGATGCTGGCGAACGAATCCAGATCTATTTTTCGGACGCACAAGGCTTAGTCGCAGGGCGAACAACAATTCGCTACCAAGGGCTCGAAGTCGGCATGGTAAGAGATATTAAACTGTCCGAAGGATTAGAAAACATCTATGTGGAAGCCGATATTTATCCAGAAGCTACTCAGTTACTCAATGACAATACCCGATTTTGGTTAGTGAAGCCAACGGCCAGTTTATCTGGCGTTTCAGGTTTAGATGCATTGGTTTCAGGAAACTATATTGCGATTCAACCGGGTAACGAAAATAGTTCAGCTGAACACGATAAAGTGTTTAGTGCTTTAGATGGTGCACCTTCTGATCTACTGCCTAATCAAGGGCTTATCATTTCGCTAAAGGCTCGCGATCTCGGAGGTATTTCTGTTGGCTCACAAATCGTCTATAAAAAAATTCCGATTGGTGAAGTGTTTAACTACAAACTCGATGACGATGCAAAGTCGGTACTCATTCAAGCCTCGATAAAAGACGAGTATCGCCACATTATTACCAATGAAAGCCGTTTTTGGAATGTCAGCGGTGTTGGTGCAAGCATTGGCTTTGAAGGTGTTGATGTCCGCTTAGAAAGTTTAAGTGCATTAATCGGTGGTTCAATTGCCGTCGATTCACCGGACGGTGGGGAGCCTGTTGAACAAAATACCCAATTTAGTCTCTATCGCGATTTAAAAACCGCAGGGCGTGGTATCCCTGTGAAAATCACCCTACCCGATCAGCATAATATTAACCAAACCGGTGCCCCCATCATTTACCGAGGAATAGAAGTCGGCCAAATCACGGAATTGCAGCTCAGTAAAAGTCACCAACAGATCATCGCCTCTGCCGCTATCCAACCGGCTTTTAGTGATATGCTCAATTCGGGAAGCCGTTTTGTGTTGGAAGAGGCCAAAGTCTCACTCTCTGGAGTTGAGAACATCGGTAATTTGATCAAAGGGAATTACTTGACACTCATTCCTGGCAAGGGCGAAAAGGCCAGAAGTTTCACTGCAATTCGCCAATTTGAATTTAATCAGTCACAAGCAAAATCAATTGCTATCAAACTTACAGCGGAAAGCTCATATGGCTTAGATGCGGGCAGCCAGATTTTGTATCGAGGTATCGCGGTAGGTTCAGTAATTGACGTAAAGTTGCAGCAAGACAGTGTTGTGCTCAATACGCTGATTGATGAAGAGTACTCATCACTCATACGCTCACAGAATCGTTTTTACATTACAGGCTCGGCCACCGCGGAGCTCACCGAATCAGGCCTTAATGTTTCGATCCCTCCTGCCAAACAACTGCTCGCCGGCTCAATCAGTTTCATCAGCGAAGGCGCTGAAAATGCGAGTAATGAATACCCGCTATATCAAAGTAAATCCTTAGCTGAGCTTGCAAAATATAATCAAAGCGGCTCACAGACACTGACTCTTTTTGCCGACGAGCTTCCTCCCATCAATCCGGGCAGCCCGCTCCTATACCGTAATCTTCAAGTAGGCAGTGTTTTTGGCTTTAAGCTCACGAAAGAAGGTGTGAAAATCGAGGTCAAAATAGAGAATCAATATCGCCATCTGATTACGAATCAAACTGTTTTTTGGAACCGTTCTGGCGTCGAAATTAATGCAACACTTGCAGGCGTAAAAGTCAAAGCCGCTCCTTTAAAAACATTAATTCAAGGAGGCATTGCATTTGATTCGTTGCAAGGCATTGATAACAAAGATCAGAATTTGTGGAAGCTCTATGACAG
>NZ_NDIO01000232.1:0-7818 GCF_002241085.1 Vibrio sp. V03_P4A6T147 | reverse complement strand
TTATCCGCCCGTCAAAAATACGTTGCCCCTTCAAAAGTTGAGACTCCTCACTTTTTGGACGAATAAAATGCATTGCATAATATCGATAAAAACATGCTGGTTAGAACGTTGACTCGCAGCATGTGCATTTTTTCGTGAAGCTTTTCGCTTAGGTCAGCGCTATCACTCTATGAGAGGTTCTTGTGACAGACTTAATCAATTTAATGAATGATTTACTTTGGGGATCCATCCTTGTTTATCTTTTAGTCGGTGTTGGTGTGTACTTCACCGTTCGCCTAGGATTCATTCAATTTCGCCATTTCGGCCACATGTTTAGTGTGTTGAAAAACAGCCGCAAAGCAGATAAAGCCGGTATTTCTTCTTTCCAAGCACTTTGTACTAGCCTTGCTGCGCGTGTTGGTACGGGAAACATGGCCGGTGTAGCCGTTGCTTTAACGGCGGGTGGTCCAGGCGCGATTTTCTGGATGTGGTTGATTGCTATGCTTGGTATGGCGACTTCATTTGCTGAAAGCACGTTGGCTCAGCTATACAAAACCCGTGACAAAGATGGTAACTACCGTGGTGGCCCTGCGTACTATATGGAAAAAGGCCTTGGTATGCGTTGGATGGGTGTCCTGTTTTCCATCTTCCTGATTATTGCTTTTGGCCTAGTATTCAATGCCGTTCAAGCTAATTCAATTGCAGGGGCTATGAAAAATGCTTTTGGATTTGATCCGCTGTATGTCGGTATCTTCATCGTTGCAATTTCGGCTTTCGTCATTTTTGGTGGTATCCGTAAAATTGCGCGTACCGCTGAGTTGATTGTACCTTTCATGGCATTAGCTTACTTAGCGATTGCGATGTTTGTCATGGTCACTAATATAGAAAAGCTACCAGCCGTATTAAGCCTTATTTTCAAAAGTGCATTTGGCCTTCAAGAAGCGGCCGCAGGCGGTTTAGGTTACGCGATTGCTCAAGCCATGATTAACGGTATCAAACGCGGTCTGTTTTCCAATGAAGCGGGTATGGGTTCAGCACCTAATGCAGCGGCTTCTGCAACGCCTTATCCGCCGCATCCTGCTTCTCAAGGTTACGTGCAAATGTTGGGTGTTTTTATTGATACGATTGTGATCTGTTCAGCAACCGTCGCCATTATTTTGATGTCGGGTGAATATGTACCGCACGGTGAAATTACCGGTATCGAGCTGACTCAGCGCGCATTAAGCTCACAAGTGGGCAGTTGGGGTGGGATTTTTGTTGCTTTTGCGATTTTCTTCTTCGCCTTTACTTCAATTATTGCCAACTACTCTTATGCCGAAACGAACCTGATTTTCTTAGAGCACAACAATAAGAAAGGGTTAACGTTGTTCCGTATTGTTTTCCTTGCCATGGTGATGTTTGGCTCATTGGCGACCTTGCCTACCGTATGGGCAATGGCGGATGTCTCGATGGGGTTAATGGCGATTGTTAACTTGGTGGCGATCATTCTGCTCTCTGGCATTGTGATTAAGCTCGCGAAAGATTATAACCGTCAGCTAGCCGCAGGTAAGGTTCCCACCTTCGATGCTAATGATTACCCTGAGTTAAAATCTCAGTTGGAAGATGGCATTTGGTACAACAACAAATAGCCTGTTATCGTTACTGACGATTAAATAGATTGAAAAAGCCATGCAGACACCGCATGGCTTTTTTTGTACTCTGTGAGCCATAAAATAAGAATAGAAAGGAAGGAAAATTATGCTCATTGTTGTTTCCCCAGCCAAGACGTTAGATTACGAATCCCCGTTGGTGACAAGCAAATATACTCAGCCGGAGCTTATTGACCATTCAGCTCAGTTGATCGATGTTTGCCGTCAATTGACTCCTGCCGACATCTCAGCGTTGATGAAAGTGAGCGATAAAATCGCTGGGCTCAACGTGGCTCGCTTTGCGCAGTGGAGCCCAACCTTCACGTTGGATAATGCACGCCCCGCCATTTTGGCGTTTAAAGGGGATGTTTATACAGGATTTGAAGCAGAAACGTTATCGGATGCCGGATTTGAATATGCCCAACAGCATTTAAGAATGCTCTCTGGCTTGTATGGTGTATTGAAACCACTGGATCTGATGCAACCATACCGTTTGGAGATGGGCACGAGATTGGATAACCCGAGGGGGACTAACCTGTACCAGTTTTGGGGAGATATCATTACCGATAAACTCAATCAAGCTCTGAAAGAGCAAGGCGATGATGTGTTGATTAATCTCGCTTCCAACGAGTATTTTAAAGCGGTTAATCCGAAAAAGCTTAAGGGAAGCATCATTACTCCGGTATTTAAGGATTGTAAGAAAGGGCAATACAAAGTCATTAGCTTCTATGCTAAGAAGGCTCGTGGCATGATGGCGCGCTACATTATCGATAAACAAATCTCTTCTGTAGAGCAATTGGCTCAGTTTGACAGTGCTGGCTACTATTTTGTAGAACAGGAGTCATCAGCAACTGAGTTGGTCTTTAAACGCGAAGAGCAGTGATGTAAGAGAGGCGGTTATGTGGCAGTGGTTGAAAAAGCAGGTTGCGCGTTATGATCGCTGGTGTGAGAACATGGGTTTAACACCAGATAAAAAACGTAGCTGTGTTCCTTATCGTCAAGATCCTGTTCAGAGTAAAGAACGTGAGCGAGAATAAGAAGCTGCGTTTATTTGATACGCATTGCCATCTCGATTTTCCTATCTTTGAGCGTGAGTTTGAACACCATTTACATTTAGCTCGCCAGCAGGGGGTTGAAAAAATAGTGATTCCCGCCGTTGGTCCAAGTAACTGGCAACGAGTGGCCGAGCTTGCTAAAGGTTATACTGAACTCTACTTTGCTCTCGGTTTCCATCCCTGTTTTTTATCAACCTCTTCCCCTGCGGATATCGACGAGCTTGAGCAAAAGTTACTTCAAAAACCAGCTCAATGCGTGGCTCTGGGGGAGTGTGGCTTAGATTTTACGACGGATATTGCTCCCGCTTTGCAAGAAACAATGTTTGAAATGCAACTAGAGCTTGCGAAACGAGCCAGACTTCCATTGATATTACACAGCCGCAAAGCGCACAACCGCCTTATACAACTGTTAAAAAAACATCAATTTAGCCAAGGTGGAGTGCTGCATGCTTTTTCTGGCAGCGTTCAACAGGCAAACCAGTTTATTGAACTGGGTTTTAAGATTGGCGTGGGTGGTGTTATTACCTATCCAAGAGCCAACAAAACCCGTCTTACTATTGCAGCACTCCCCATCGAAAGTTTAGTGCTAGAAACGGATGCTCCTGATATGCCACTCAATGGTTTTCAAGGGCAAGCGAATCACCCACAAAAACTGCCGATTATCCTGCAAACGCTTGCGTTGCTGAAGAACCAATCAGAGCAAACGGTTGCTGATGTTTTGTGGAAAAACAGCCATTCTCTGTTCTTTCCGGTGTGAATAAATTCGAAATGAAATGTAGGTTTAATGATTCTAGTATCAGTAAATATTGAACGTGCTCACATAAATGAGTGAATGGGCAGTGAATCTTATAAGAAAGTGTGAGGCTGGCATTACTTTATCTTAGTGGTGATGAGTATAATCACCCCGCTTCATGAGCTCCATTTTATAACACGCCAACAATAACCTAATAAGGAAATCATAAACTATGAGCCTGTTTATGAGCCTAGTCGGTATGGCAGTTCTGCTAGGACTTGCAGTTCTACTGTCTGATAACCGCAAAGCTATCAATCTAAGAACAGTGGGTGGCGCTTTTGCTATCCAATTTATTATCGGTGGTTTCGTTCTTTACGTACCATGGGGTCGTGATCTCCTTGCAGGTTTCTCTGCGGGTGTTCAAAACGTCATCGACTTCGGTAAAGACGGTACTGGTTTTCTATTCGGCAGCCTAGTTAACTTTTCAGTTGACGGTATTGGCTTCATCTTTGCTTTCCAAGTTCTACCTACTCTAATCTTCTTCTCGGCACTTATCTCTGTGCTTTACTACATTGGCGTTATGCAATGGGTAATTAAGATTCTAGGTGGTGGTTTACAAAAAGCACTCGGTACCTCTCGTGCGGAATCGATGTCTGCTGCAGCCAACATTTTCGTAGGTCAAACAGAAGCGCCACTCGTGGTTCGTCCGTTTGTACCTAAAATGACTCAATCTGAGCTGTTTGCAGTAATGTGTGGTGGTTTGGCTTCAGTTGCGGGTGGTGTACTTGCTGGTTACGCATCGATGGGTGTGCCGCTAGAGTACCTTGTTGCGGCCTCTTTCATGGCAGCACCGGGTGGTCTACTGTTTGCAAAAATCATCAAACCAGAAACCGATACTCCAGATGAAGAACTGGGTAGCGATATGGATGGCAATGATAAACCTGCCAACGTAATCGATGCTGCTGCAGGTGGTGCTTCTGTTGGTCTGCAACTTGCGTTAAACGTAGGTGCAATGCTACTTGCCTTCGTTGGTCTAATCGCCTTAGTTAACGGTATGCTTGGTGGTGTGGGTGGTTGGTTCGGTATGCCTGAACTGACTCTAGAACTACTGCTTGGTTGGCTTTTCTCTCCATTAGCATTCCTGATTGGTGTGCCATGGGAAGAAGCAACGCTAGCGGGCTCTTTCATCGGTCAAAAACTGGTTGTAAACGAATTTGTTGCTTATCTAAACTTCGTACCTTACGTGGGTGAGAACGCACAGATCGTTGCTGCTACTGGTGCGGTGATGTCTGAGAAAACTCAAGCTATCATCTCATTTGCACTGTGTGGCTTCGCCAACCTTTCTTCTGTTGCGATTCTACTCGGTGGTTTAGGTGGTCTTGCTCCTAACCGTCGTCACGATATCGCGAAGATGGGTGTAAAAGCCGTTTGTGCTGGTACACTGTCTAACTTAATGGCAGCAACCATTGCTGGCTTCTTCCTTTCTTTCTAATTAAACAAGAGAAAGAGATATAGACGCCGTTTAACATCGCCCCGTAGCAAGAGATTGCTGCGGGGCTTTTTTGTTTTGGCGAAAGGAATACTTTGATTCACTCTTTAGTCGGGTGGTCAGTGTTTATCACCTCAAGCTCTCTTTTATAAGTTAGCTTTTAATGGATAGATCAGAGTTTATCGGTAAACGAGATTATCGTTGACGCTGATCTTTTTTGAGATACAAACCGTTTGCTCTATGAATGACGCTACAGTTTTGTAGTGAAAATCTATACTGTATCAGTGAGATTCATTTTCAATAGAAGAGTGAAGATATCAGCTAGCGCCAATCAATACATGGAGTATGATTTGACGCAAAGGCAGCCCGTTTTATCATGTCGTGTTGCTTTGATATAAATTAGATACGGGTATAAGTTACACACGGATATACGTTAGACACGGCGATGAGTGCAAATAAGCGGCATATCATGGTTGTGCCATAGGCCAAATTGGTACTGTGCGGTGACAGGGATAGCAATTGAAATGCAAGTGCATTTCGAGTCTTCAAGGAACCAAGTCCGTTCATTTGTGGCTAGCAAGCCATCTCGCTCTCAACACTGAGCGTGGTTTACTAGTGAACTATTTGAATATATTGATCGGAGATAGAAATGAGCGATTTAAAAGCAGCCGCACTACGTGCACTGAAATTGATGGATTTGACTACGCTAAACGATGATGACACGGATGCGAAAGTGATTGCCCTTTGTCATGATGCCAAAACGGCTGTAGGTAATACCGCTGCAATTTGTATTTACCCTCGCTTTATTCCTATTGCGAAGAAGACACTTCGTGAGCAAGGCACGCCAGAGATTCGTATCGCAACCGTTACCAACTTCCCACACGGTAATGATGATATTGAGATTGCCGTTGCGGAAACTAAAGCCGCTGTTGCGTACGGTGCTGATGAAGTCGACGTTGTGTTCCCTTACCGCGCATTAATCGCCGGTAATGAGCAAGTCGGTTTTGATCTTGTTAAGCAATGTAAAGCCGCGTGTGGTGACATTCTGCTTAAAGTGATCATCGAAACTGGTGAGCTAAAAGAAGAAGCATTAATCAAAAAAGCGTCTCAAATCTGTATTGAAGCGGGCGCTGATTTCATCAAAACCTCAACGGGCAAAGTCCCTGTGAATGCAACACCAGAATACGCACGTATGATGCTAGAAGTGATTCGCGATATGGGCGTTGCCAAAACTGTAGGCTTTAAACCTGCGGGCGGTGTACGCACAGCGCAAGATGCTGCATTGTATCTCGCGATGGCTGATGAGCTACTTGGCGCAGATTGGGCCGACAGCATGCACTACCGTTTTGGGGCTTCAAGCCTGCTAACCAATCTTTTGAATACATTAGAAGTAACAGACCAAAAAGCCGATCCAGCTGCGTATTAATTATGCGCTGAAGTAGGACTGATAATAATAAGTCTGACTCGTGGAGCTGAGCCATCAGCTCCCGATTACCTCTTTACCTTACTGACCAAAGCATCATGCTTGGGAGGCAACTAATGTATTCAACTCAAACTTTTTTACCTCAAGAAATCATTCGCAAAAAGCGTGACGGTGAGATCCTCACCACCGAAGAAATTAACTTTTTTATTCAAGGTGTGGCGAATAATACCGTCTCCGAAGGCCAAATTGCGGCCTTTGCCATGACGATTTTCTTCAATGAAATGACTATGCCAGAGCGCATTGCACTGACGTGCGCTATGCGTGATTCTGGGATGGTGATCAACTGGGATGCGATGAACTTCGGTGGTCCTATCGTTGATAAACACTCAACTGGCGGCGTGGGCGATGTTACTTCGCTGATGCTTGGCCCCATGGTCGCAGCCTGCGGTGGTTTTGTTCCTATGATTTCAGGGCGCGGCCTTGGTCATACGGGCGGCACGCTGGATAAATTGGAGTCGATTCCCGGTTATAACATCACGCCAAGTAATGACGTATTTGGTCAAGTAACCAAAGAAGCGGGCGTTGCTATCATCGGCCAAACGGGTGATCTCGCGCCAGCGGATAAACGCGTATACGCCACACGTGACATTACCGCAACGGTCGACAATATTTCACTCATCACCGCCTCGATTCTTTCTAAAAAATTAGCCGCTGGGTTAGATTCCTTGGTGATGGATGTCAAAGTCGGTTCTGGCGCATTTATGCCGACTTACGAAGCTTCTGAAGAGTTGGCTAAATCTATCGTCGCAGTGGCTAACGGCGCAGGTACGAAAACCACGGCTATTTTGACGGATATGAACCAAGTGCTGGCCTCTTCGGCAGGTAATGCCCTTGAAGTGCGTGAAGCGGTACGCTTTTTAACTGGTGAATATCGCAACCCTCGCTTACTGGAAATTACCTTGGCCTCTTGCGTTGAGATGTTGTTGTTAGGCAATTTAGCAAAAGACAGCAATGATGCTCGTGCGAAACTGATGTCCGTTCTTAATAACGGAAAAGCGGCTGAATGCTTTGGCAAAATGGTCAAAGGGTTAGGCGGCCCCGCTGATTTTGTTGAAAATTACGATCACTATCTTGAAAAAACCGAGCTGGTTAAGCCCGTTTACGCTCTAGAAAGTGGCGTTGTATCGGCAATGGATACTCGCGCGATTGGCATGGCCGTGGTGGAGATGGGCGGTGGACGCCGCGTCGCAACTGACACTATTGATTACGCGGTTGGGTTTGACCAATTTATTCGCCTAGGTGAAGTTGCCGATAGCAGCAAGCCGTTGGCGGTGATCCATGCGCGTAATGAAGCGCAATGGCAACAAGCGGCCAAAGCATTACAAAGCGCCATTCAAATTGGCGGAGAATACACACCAACACCCGATGTCTACGGCCAAATTCGCGCAGAAGACGTATAAAAATATCGGTTGGAGAGAGCAATGAAAAGAGCATTTATTTTAGTATTAGAT
>NZ_NDIO01000339.1:0-7847 GCF_002241085.1 Vibrio sp. V03_P4A6T147 | reverse complement strand
CTCATATGTCAGACAAGCAAGAACGGTATTCCATCTCAGATAAAACACATCAAGAATTTATTGACCAAAGTCGCGTCTTAGCATTGGAGCAAAGCGGCATTGTGCAATGCGGAATTGCAACCTGCCGCGAAATGTTTTCTGTTTATCGGAAAAATCAGAGCGTGCATATGCTGTTATACACGGTGAAGGGAAAAGGTTGGCTAACGAGTGGAACTGACCGTTACTTACTGGAACCGAGCTCATTAATTGTGGTACCAGCGGGTGTCGAAAATGGTTTTGGAATTGAAGAAGAAGAGTGGCAAGTGGTGTGGATCTTTCTTGCACCACAGCGTCATTGGAAAAACACCGTAAAAGAAGAAATACATTACACATTAACGCCTATCGCTGCGGTCATGTATGCGAGTATTCAAGCGATACTGCGAACCTTAACATTGCCTGCTGAGCTTGGTGAGCAGGTCGGGCAACGCATTGTTGAACAGATAGAAATAATGCTCCGAGCACCGATTGAACTGCCGCTCTCGCGTACTTTGTTGCGTTTAAATCGCGTCTTTCAGCGTGTCCAGAGCCAGCTGCATAAAGATTGGACAATAGAAAATCTCGCCGCATTATTTCCTTGCTCGCAAGCTCATTTACATCGTTTATGTCAGCAGCACTTTGGCCACAGTCCTAAAGCCCACTTAACGCGAATGCGTATGGAGTACGCCGCTCGTTTGCTTGTTTCTACCGACTGGTCAATCCAACATGTCGGTGACATTGTCGGCTATCCTAACCCAGCAAACTTTAGTACTCGTTTTAAGGTATGGAGCCATTGCACACCACGAGAATTTCGTAAAAAACGAAATGATTAATTCCACGGCATTGGTAAATGGCACTCTTCATTCATAAACTTTTTTATCTACTAAACGCGATGAAATTATTGCACCTCGAGCACGACTTATGAAGGTGATTGAAATATCAATATCATTGAGTATATGGCTTGTAAAAATCAATTTATTCATCACATTAATTAGATTCTAACCACCAACAAAACGGTTATGTGCTAAACCTATAAGAGTAGGAATATTGTCAATATAGAGAGATAAGCGATGGATCTGTTTGCGGATTTTCGACAAGAGGCTCAACCAAAGAGCCAGGAGAGTCATGAACTTAGTGTTGAAAATAAACCATGGCGAGTACTGCTAGTCGATGATGATGAGCAGATGCACCAGATCACTCGTTTAGCGCTAAGAGGGTTTTCATTTCAAGGACGGCCACTAGAGCTACTGTCTGCTATGTCTGGTCTTGAAGCCAGAGAAGTGCTGAATACTCAGCCCGATATAGCTTTAGCGCTCGTTGATGTAGTTATGGAGACGGAACACGCGGGGTTAGATTTAGTTAGGCATATCCGTGAAGAGTGTAAGAATAGAATCATTCGTTTGGTATTACGTACCGGGCAAGCAGGGCAAGCCCCCGAAGATACGGTCATCCAAGAGTATGAAATTGATGACTATAAAGAGAAAACAGAACTTACCACACAAAAACTCAGAACCCTGTTCTATTCGATGTTGCGATCTTATCGGGATCTTTGTTTGATAGAAGAGCAAAAAGAGGGGCTTAAACGCGTGATTGAAGCCTCAGCGAAGGTACAAAATACCACAACCTTACAAACCTATGCTGAATCGGTACTGAGCCAGCTCACTTCTTTACTTAAACTCCATGCATCGGCATTTTATTGTATCGTTCAGCCTAAATCTGAAGGCGAAGGTTCGTGTGCTTTAACGTTGGCGGCTATTGGAGGATTTGTCGATTTTTATTCTGACTGTGATTTCTCGCGCTTACCTTCGGAAGTGGCTAAGCGCTGCCAGCTTGCACTGCAAAGCAAAATGTCTCATAGCTACGATGATGCCTCTGTACTTTATATGACAGACAGTCGTGGTGTAGAAAATTTACTCTATATTAATTTGCTTGAGCGCTTATCTGAAAATGACGAACGTTTGCTTGAAATCTATATGTATAACATAGGGTTAACTTTTGAAAACTTAAATTTACAGCTTGATTTACGCGAAACATCGAGGGAGCTTGTTTATAACTTAGCCAATGCCGTCGAAGCCAGAAGCAAAGAAACAGGGGCTCACGTACAGCGTGTTTCTCTGATCTGTGAAAAATTAGCCACATTAATGACCCTACCTGAGCAGGATATTTATATGATTAAAAATGCGTCACCCCTGCACGATGTAGGCAAAGTGGCGATCCCTGATAGTATTCTTCATAAACCAGGGAAATTGGACGCTCAAGAATGGGCGATCATGCAAAAACACGTTGAATACGGTGTTGATATTTTAAGTCGTTCAAAACGCAGTTTAATTATCAAAGCGAAAGAGATTGCCGGTTCTCACCATGAAAAATGGGATGGAAGCGGTTACCCAAACCAATTAGCCGGTGAAGGCATTCCTATCAGTGGCAGAATCACAGCATTAGCTGATGTGTTTGATGCTCTTGGTTCTAAACGCAGTTATAAAGATGCTTGGCCGGAAGAGACAATCAAACAAGAAATTGTCGCGCAAAAAGGAAAACATTTTGATCCGATGTTGGTCGATCTGATGCTGGCGCATTGGGATGATTTCATCACTATTCGTGAACAGTTTCCAGACTAGAATCTTTTTTGGAACCGAAAAATAAATCCGTTTTCAGGGAGTAGGATAGAGTGAAAAGCAACCAATTAAAGACGATTGTTGGCTTGTGTACGTCTAGCTTAGCCATCGTTCAGATTCCTTTTGTACAAGCACAAATTGATCCTTCAAATCCCAAACTTAATGAACCTAAACAAATGGTCGCACACCTTGGTGAACTCCCTGGACTGATTAATGCGGATGGTTCGGGGCCATTTGTCGAATTAGTGAGGTACATGGATAAGGTCGACCCTGATACAGAGATCCATATTGAAGTTTTCCCTTTGCATCGAGCTGTACATGGGGTCGTTAATAAGCAAGCTGACTTTGCCTTACCCGCGATTTATGTTGATGATCCTGAAGGAAAGTTACCATTTCGTTTTAGTACGAAGTCGTTCGGTTTAGTGGCACATGTTCTTTATACAAATAAAGCCAATCGAATCACGTCAGAACAGCTTTGGAGCCAGCCTGATAAATACTACGTTGAGGCCGTTCCTAGCTATATACCTTTTGAAGTTGCGCGCTCAAATAGCATCAATGCTTCACTACTTAAAGTAGCCGCTGGACGTATTGATGGATTTGTCTGGGCACAAGAAGAAGCGGATATTGCGCTGAAAAGTTTAGGTTTAGAGAATGTTTCACGCCAACACTTTGCCGATTTCAAGGATGTATTTGTCATTGCTCACGGCTCTAAAGGCGATGAGGTTGATCAATACTTAACGCGAATACTCTCTCAACTAGAGGAAAGTGGAGAGTTGAAAATACTCTATGATGCTATTCACCGTCCTTACGATGATTGGCAACCTTGACCCTCTTACTTTCTATCTATTATTACTTTCTGTCTATTATTACTGCATCATTTATTGCAGCATCATCATTAACAAGTTCAAGAGCCTTAGGGAGAGTAAAAACGTAATGAACACCTTGGCCAACATTAGAACTAAAATCTAGTTTTCCTTGTAATTTTTGAGTCGCTAGATTAAAGACAAGATTCAAGCCAAGCCCTGATCCGCCACGGCCTCTTTTGCTGGTAAAAAAGGGTTCAAAGATTTTATGGTGCAGTTTTGGTTCGACGCCACAGCCATTATCTTTATATTCTAAGAGGATATTCTCTCCTTCCTGTTTGAACGCAATGGTTATGATGGGGTTTTGCTCATCACTAAAAGCGTGGTTGACGCTATTCATCACTAGATTAGAGACTATTTGAGTCAATACTCCAGGTAAGCTGTTCATGGTTAGTCCTTCATCGCCTTCAAGTACGGGGGTAACAGGGATTTTCCTGGTCTCGGGATGAAGACTGGCGATAAGCGCGCTTAATACTTGGTGGATTGAGAATTGACTACGACTCTCAGATACCTGATCGACCGCTGTTTGTTTAAAGTCTCGGATCAGTTTGGCAGCACGATTTAAGTTGCTTTCAAGCATCGTATTGGTTTCATTCATTCTCTGCATCAATTCAGAAAACTGCTGACTTGTGAGCGTTTGGTTGGCGAAGGCGCTATTTAGCTCTTGTGTTACCTCAATGATTACCGAACTTGCGGTCACCGCGATACCTAATGGCGTGTTGACTTCATGTGCCACCCCTGCAACTAACCCACCTAAAGCCGCTAATTTCTCAGATTCAATCAACTGTGTTTGCGTGGCTTTTAGTTGCTCAATACTGTTTTCCAGATCGCAGGTTCGTTTGGCGACTTGACGCTCTAAGTTTTGGTTGAGTTTTTGTAGTTCAAGCTGCGCCAGTTTTAGCTCGGTAATATTAATGGCTGTGCCCCGTAACCCGAGAAACATATCCTTCTCATATCGTGCTACTGCTTGAAACATCAAATAGTGCTTACAATCATTGATGATAATTGTCTCTTCACACATTGAAAACGAGCAGTGTTTAGTAATGGATTGGAGTAATTTTTTCATATCTCGCAGTGAGTCAATCTCTGAAAGTAGTGGCTTGCTATTTTCACTGATCTCTAAAGCTTGACGCATGGGTTCGGAAGTGTAAATCAACCTGTCAGTACTATCCGTTTCCCATAACCAGTCTGATGAGACGTCCGTAAAATCGGCTAATCGTTCTTGTTCAAGTTTTATATTACTGTACAACGTAGTTACATTTCCGGTAATTTTATTAGTCTCATCGGCCAGCCAAGTGAGTTCATCGTTATGCCCCATAATCCATTTCTTATGAGGAAGTTTTAGTGGTTTTGGTGGATGGCGAGGGTTGTACTTGCGTAAGTATTGAGCAATAGCGAAGACACGTCGGTTTACGCTCTCATGGAAAATCATCAAAATAGCGTAACAAATAAAGGCAGTCTTAATCGCGTTCACGACCAATATCAATAGAAACTGCTTGATTAAGTAGTTGTAGATTTCTTGGGCATTAGACTCAACGTAGATCTCACCAATCTGCTCTTTGGCTTCCGTTTTTGGGTTGATATAAAGCATTGGATAACGGTGTGCAACTAATTGCTCCGTCACTTTTTCTCCGGCACTGAATTGATAACCGCCAGACGTGATTTCCAAATAATCAATTTTAGGCAAGTTTACTAAGCCATCTAAGCGCTGTTGAAGTGCCACGAGATCATAATTCCATAAAGAAGTGGCAAGCAGTTCGGCATGAACGAATTCTATTTCGTGATGACGCTGAGCCACATCATCGAACTCTCTGTCATAGTCGAAATATGTTTGTGCTAACGTTGTCATCAGGGTGACAGCACCACTTAAAATAACAAGGAAAAAAATGATCCTGCGACCAATACGACTCGATAGTGGGTTATCTATGCTTTCATTAAATGTTCGGCTTTTGTTCATCCTGCTTCTCATTTTTTTGAGTGATAATTTGAGTATAGATGTCACATGGGAAGTGTGAATAACATCTTATTGACTACACTATAAAAAAATAGCCGAAACATTGGAGGCAGTTCATGCGTTGGATATGGATATTGTGTTTTATAAGTGTGCCCGTTATGGCGGGAAAAATACTCTTAATAGAGAGCTACGAGCAAGGTTATGAATGGGACGCTAGCTATGTATCCGCCCTTAAGCAGTCGTTAACGCCTGCGCATGAACTGCATACCTTTGAGATGGACACCAAACGTGTACCAGCAAGCCGTTATTCACAAATCGCCGAACAAGCCTTTAGCCGATATCAGCAACTGAAACCACAGGTAGTGGTTTTAGGAGACGACAATGCGTTGGTTCATATGTTGCCGAAACTCTACAACGAGCCAATCTCAATCGTGTTTCTGGGTATTAATTCAAACCCACGAAAATTCATGGCTCAATACCAAGGGCAAGCCAAAGTGACCGGTGTTTTAGAGCGCCCCCTCTATGTGAAAACCATGGGAGAAATTGGCCGGATGCTCGATAAAGATAAGCGTAAAGTATTGGTGTTATTTGATTCGGGTAGTACGGCGAGTATTGCGTTGGAATTTATGCAAACCCAAGCGAGTATGATTGAAAAGAATTTAGGCATTGCGACAGAGATAGCTTCAGTGGCGACAGAGAAAGAATGGCAGACAAGAATAAGCACAGCTAAAGAGCAAGGATTTGGCGCCATAGTCGTGGGGCTTTACCAAACCTTGGTCGATGAGAGCGAAAATAATGTGCCAGCGGATACTGTATTAACGTGGACAAACCAACATACAGAGGTTCCTTTATTTGGTTTTTGGGATTTTTCGATCGGTGCGGGCAAAGCGGCTGGGGGTGTTGTGTTAGCGGGTCGTGATCAAGGCGAAATGGCGGGCAAAACGGTGTTACGTATTTTAAATAATAATGAAGACGCAAGCCGCATTCCTATCCAAATCGGCCAGCAAGGACGTGCTATTTATCATCAGGGCGAAATGTCCCGTTGGGGGTTAAGCGTGCCGGAAGGATGGATGAAGATTGACTGACTTTGATGGGACTGTATTGAATTGTCGAATTCAGCATTACGTCTAAAATAAAAAAGCAGAGAGGCGGTGACCTGTCTGCTTTTTCTTCATTACAGTTTATTAAACAGCCAATGGCATTTCATTTGATGGATCATGTTTACTGTAAACACGAATCAAACCAACCACAGCAAACACAGACATCAACAGCATCAATGCGCCAAGTGGCATCTGGTCATGAGCTGGAATAGCCGACGCTAAAAGGGTAGCTAAACCAGCCCCAAGGTTTTGCATACCGCCTAACACAGCACCTCCTGTTCCTGCATGGTAAGGCAGTGGTGTTAACGCTCCAGTGGTCGCTGCGGGAAAGAGAATGCCTGCACCGAGAAAATAGACAGTGGCACCACCAATTAGGGTCAATGCGCTGGTTTGTCCCAACACTCCAGGAACAAACACCACCAATGAACCTAATGCTATCGCTACCAAGCCCACATACAAGGCGCTTTTCTCGTTGAAGTTCAACGCAATAACACTCGATAGCGCCGCACCAACTAAATAACCAGGGATCGGTAAGACAAACAATAAGCTGACGGTGGTGGCAGGCAGTTGCAAAACGCCACCAAGTAATACACCTGCAGCGGCTTCAAACACCGCGACGCCAGAGAAAGTTGCTACGAGACAAATTAAATACCCTTGGAAACGTTTGTCACTCAGCACATAGCGATAGCTGTTTGCAACCGATTCGTGTCTGCGAGCCGCTTTAGGCAATGTTTCTACCATACTCGTCATCATAGTGATCACCACGGCAATCGCGAATAGGGATAAAAATAAGTAACTAGAGCGCCAGCCAAAACTTTCTGTTAAGTAGCCACCAAGAACAGGAGCAATGAGTGGCGAAAAAATAACGCACATGCTGATAAGGCTATTGGCCTTATGTAATTCTGCTCCTGAAAAACAGTCTCGAGTAAGGGTTCGAGACATTGCGCCACCACACCCAATGCCAAGCCCTTGAATAAAACTACCAACCAAAAACCAATCGTATTGGTGAGCAAATAATGCGAGTAGCGATCCTACAATATAAATCAGCAACCCAGCGATAATAATCGGTTTGCGTCCTAGACGGTCTGACAATGGACCATAGACAAATTGTGATAGTCCATAAGGGATTAAATAACATGCCATGACCGCCTGCAGTGATGCAGGAGAAACTAAAAATTCTCCCGCCATATGGCCAATCGACGGGACGTACATCGTTTGTGTCATTTGACCGACAGCGGTCAAAATCGCAATTAAAAATGTGAGTTTCACTAACGGAAACGATGCGGACATGGTCTATCTC
>NZ_NDIO01000162.1:0-7848 GCF_002241085.1 Vibrio sp. V03_P4A6T147 | reverse complement strand
CCTATTCGTCTTTACTCTGCTTGGTGCAGCCCCTTCTTTCGCCGCGCCGATTTCCTTTCAACAAGCATGGGATCTTTTGCAACAGAGCAATAATTCACTTGCCGCTGGGCGGGCAAATGTCGAACGCTATCAGCATATTGAAAATTCCACAGACAGTCTCAATTTGCCTGCTGTTTCTATTGGTGCAAACTACACGCGTTTAGACCAAGATGTTACTTTGTCAGGAAAGCAGATATTCGATAGCACTGGGCAATCTATCCCATCATCTTTAGGTTTAGGACCGATACTCGCCAGTGCTGGCTCCATCACATCAACCATCACCGAACGTGATATTTTCAGCTCTTCGATTCGCGCTATTTGGCCCATTTTTACAGGCGGACGGATCAGCGCCGCACAAGCCGCTGCGGAAGGTAAAAAAGAAGAAGCACAAAGCCAGCTCGCAATGGAAACACAAGCGCGCTATGAAGACTTGAGCAAATATTACTTTAGTGTTCTTTTGGCAAAAGAGGTTTTAGTGACTCGCCAAGCCGTTGAGCAAGGGTTAACCAAGCACCGTGATAATGCACTAAAGTTAGAGCAACAAGGACAAATTGCCCATGTGGAACGGCTACAAGCTGAAGCCTCATTAGATAAAGCAACGGTTGAACGCAAAAAAGCACAAAAAACCTTAGATATTGCCCAAAGCGCACTAACCCAAATTCTAGGTCAAACAGAAAAAGTCGAGCCAAGTGGTTCACTGTTTGTCAATGACCGTTTACCGCCACTCTCTGTTTTTGTGGAGCAAACGCTCAATACCTATCCGGGCTTGGCACTACTTGAAGCAAAAGAAAAGCAAGCAAGCAGCTTGATCAAAGCTGAACAAGGCAAATACTATCCAGAAGTCTACCTTTACGGTGATTACAGCCTACATGAAGACGATTCGCTGGCCAGCCAAATGAAACCGGATTGGTTAGTGGGTATTGGGGTCAACATTCCGTTAATTGAAACATCGGGTCGCAGCGATCAAGTCAAAGCAGCGCACAGCGCGGTCTCACAAGTACGTTACTTAAAGGCGCAAGCTAAGCAAGACTTGAGCGTGTTGGTGGAAAAAACCTATTTGGAAGCCGAACAAGCATTGGAAGAAGTGATGGGACTAAACTCAAGTCTCACACTGGCTAATGAAAACCTGAACCTACGCCAAAAGGCATTCAGTCAGGGTTTAGCAACGTCTTTAGATGTAGTGGATGCAGAGCTCTACCTTGCTAGTATAAAAACGCAACAGTCATTAGCCAGCTTCAACTACTTACTTTCTTTAAATAAGTTACTGGCATTGACCAGTGAAATGAATACTTTCCCTATCTACACACAATCAGCGATTTTGTTGCACTCATCAATGACTCACGAATCACCTGCTCAAAAGGATGCCTTATGAAAGCCGTAAAACCAACACTGATTGCTCTTGCTGCTGTGGTGGCGATCTCTTGGGTCGGCTATCGCTTTTACCAAGCATCTCAACCTAAACCTGTCCGCTTACAAGGTCAAATTGAATCTCAACAATACAGTATTTCCTCAAAAGTTCCCGGCCGTATTGATCAGGTACTGGTGCGCAAAGGCGATAGCGTTGAACGTGGCCAGCTCATTTTCACGCTGCACAGCCCTGAAATTGAAGCTAAATTAGATCAAGCGATTGCGGGTCAAAAAGCGGCGGGCGCACTGGCTAAAGAAGCAGAAACAGGCGCACGCGATCAGCAGATCCAAGCGGCAAAAGATCAATGGCTTAAAGCCAAAGCCGCAGCGGATTTAATGGAAAAAACCTATTTGCGTGTCAATAATCTTTACCGTGATGGTGTCGTCGCTGAACAAAAACGTGATGAAGCGAATACCCAATGGCAGGCCGCTAAATATACTGAAAGCGCCGCTTTTCAGATGTATCAAATGACCAAAGAAGGCGCACGCTCTGAAACTAAACTCGCTGCCGCGGAAAAAGAACGTATGGCTGCTGGTGCCGTAGCGGAAGTTGAAGCTTATGCCGCGGACACTAAAATTGAGAGTTGGTTTGACGGTGAAGTGTCCCAAGTACTGCTACAAAGTGGCGAACTGGCTCCACAGGGCTTTCCTGTCGTCACTGTCGTGGATACCCAAGACTCATGGGCGGTGCTCAACGTACGCGAAGATCAACTCAAGCATTTTACGAAAGGCACAACATTTACGGCTTACTTACCTGCTTTAGACGCCAAAGTAGAATTTATCGTTTCCCACATTGCAGTGATGGGTGATTTCGCCACGTGGCGATCAACAGACGCCTCACAAGGGTTTGATTTACGCACCTTTGAAATCGAAGCTCGCCCTACCACACCTGTCGAAGGTTTGCGTATGGGAATGAGTTTAGTGGTTGAGCTATAAGCCTTATGTCAATTCAGGTTCGCCCTCAATGGCCTCTGCTGCGCCATGACCCTTGGCTATTGTCTAGCCTAAGCTGGATACCAATAGTATTGGCATTCAGTATTTGGTGGATTTTCTCACAAGGGATAGTGCGCGATCTGCCGATTGGCGTGGTCGATTTGTCTCACAGCCAATTGTCACGTCAATTGATAAGAGATTTCGATGCAACCTCGACCATGGCAGTCACGCACCAGTTCCAAGATGTCAATCAAGCCAAAACTGCGTTAATTGAAAGTGACATTTACGCGTACGTTGTCATTCCGTATCAATTTGATAAATCAATATTTCGTGGTGAGCAGCCACAAGTATCGACCTTCTTCAATAGCCAATACATTTTGGTTGGACGATTGATCAACTCTGCTATTGTTCAAGCACAAAGTACGTTCAATGCCCAAGTGGATGTCGTAAAAAACCTAGCGACTAGCCAACAAACCACATTGAGTGCGATGGGGCGAGCCGTACCAATCAGGACACAGATTACGCCCCTGTTTAATCTCAATACAAACTATGCGCAATTTTTAGTCTCGGCGGTTGTACCCGCTCTTTGGCAAATCGTTGTCGTGGTCAGTACCATTATGATTTTGGCAGCAAACCATCGTCACTTTGGTTTGCAAACGTGGCTTGGAGAAAAGCCATTACGAATTTTAACGCTAACATTGATGCGTTATCTGCCGATTTTTATGTTGCAAGGGATTGGTTTTTTAATCTGGTTTTATCAAATATTAATGTGGCCAATGCACGGCAGTTTTGCTCTATTGATTATCGCACAACTTGCAATGACGCTCGCCTGTATGATCATGGGCGCACTCTTTTTCTTTCTAACACTCGATCCGGCAAGAGCGATGAGTTTTGCTGGCGCTTTTACCGCACCAAGTTTTGCGTTTATGGGCATTACGTTCCCAGTGACGGATATGAATACTCTAGCGCAGTGGTGGCGAAACCTGCTACCGGTGAGTCACTACATTGAAGTGCAAGTAAGCCAAGTGAGTTATAACGCTGAATTGCTGTCATCACTGAAGTATTTAGTGCCAATGCTGGGCTATGCATTGCCGCTGCTGCTCACTTTGATTCTTATCCGTAAACACAAGCAAGCCGAGCGAATCAACCATGACTGAAACTACGCGATTCATTGCTCTACTTAAAGCAGAGCTAAAAGCGCTATTCACTAACCCTGTGGTGCTGTTGACTGTCTTTGGTGGCGTGGTTTTTTACTCCTTTTTATACCCTTTGCCTTATACACAGCAAACTCCACGCGAGCAGACACTCTCGATTGTCAATCTCGATAAAAGCCAAGCCAGTTATCAACTAGAACGCATGGTTGACGCAACACCACAAGTCAAAGTGATTCAACGCGACAGTACCATTGAAGATGCCAAGCAGGCGTTTCTTAACCGCAAAGTTAGCGGTATTTTAGTGATTCCTGAACATTTTTATAAAGACCTACTGCTTGGGAAAAGTCCAACACTGGCCTACGCTGGCGATGCCTCTTACTTTCTAGTGTATGGCACCATCGTTGAGGGCTTATCACAAGCTGGTGGAACCTTAGCCGCGAAAAGTAAAGTGTCACGTTTAGTGATGGAAGAAGAACCGCTTTCTCTGGCCGCTCAGCACTATTCCGCCACAAGCATCAACTTAAAACCGACCTTTAACCCACGCATGGGTTATGTTGATTACGTTGTCCCAGCGGTGTTTGTTTTGATCTTACAACAAACCATGATCATGGCGGCAGGATTAATGGGCGGAACACAAAAGCACGGAAATGGCTACTGGAGCCATACCACACCGCTACGATTAATATTGGTACGCAGCATTGTCCTTGTTGCTGTTTATTATCTACTCAGCATGTACTACTTTGGTGCCAGTTTTACCTCACATGGTGTCAACACCCTCGCCAGTGCGGGGCATTTATTGCTACTTCTACTGCCTTTCTTACTGGCCTCTTGCCTATGTGGCATTTGGCTTGGTTCAGTTACACCGCGGCGAGAATTGGTGACGTTAGTGGTATTAATCAGCTCAATGCCACTGATTTTTTCAGCTGGTTTTATTTGGCCGTTAGAAGCAATTCCACGCCCTATCATTTGGATATCCAACCTCTTTCCAAGTACGCCTGCCATTCAGAGTTTTCTCAGTTTGAACCAAATGGGCGCATCATGGGATCAAATCAGCACTCGGTGGGGGATCTTGTGGGTGCAAGTGTTTGGTTGGGGAGCCCTTGCCTTTTACCAACTCCAGCGGAAGCGTTAATTAATCATTCCTGCCACTGCTGACGCATACGCTCAACAGTGGCATCATCGATACCATGAACATTCTGGTACTGCGCACGGCAAACATTAATCACTAAGGTGGCATGGTAACGTTTAGCCAACTGCTGGTAAGCTCGCATCTCCCAATGTCGGACAAAAGTATTTGCCACAACAACGTCCTCACCTTGCGCTAAACAGCGCTCCACTTGCTGTTGACACCACCGATGAGCTTGCTCGATTTTATCTGGCTGATAGCAATAGTTGCCTTTCTCATTGATAAAATACATATCCGCTTCAAAATGCTTTGCATGTAGCGTCCTTGCTAAGGTGCTTTTGCCTGAGCCGGGTAATCCCCTGATCAAAGTTAAGGTTAGCGACATGTGTATCCAACAGGTAAGTAAACGGATATCCAATAGTAACCAATTTCACAGCAAGATTCATTTTGCTATCGACATCTGGTTTTGATTGAGTTAACTTCGGCAGTATAGACGTCCAAAAATAGCTTAGGGAGAAAGCTGTGCCGATTAAGATCCCCGACCAACTGCCAGCCGGTGATGTACTGCGTCATGAGAACATTTTCGTGATGTCAGAAACACGTGCCGCCACACAGGGCATCCGTCCACTGAAAGTTTTGATTTTGAATTTAATGCCGAAGAAAATCGAAACCGAGACTCAATTTTTGCGCCTGTTATCCAATACTCCGCTGCAAGTGGATATTGAATTACTGAGAATTGATGAGCGCCCAAGTAAAAATACCCCCACTGAGCATTTGGAGAACTTTTACCGTCAATTTGAGATGGTAAAAAATCGCAACTTCGACGGGCTCATCATCACCGGAGCGCCTTTGGGGTTGGTCCAATTTGAAGATGTGATTTATTGGGAACACTTAAAAAGCGTGATGGAATGGGCTAAAAATCACGTCACTTCCACACTCTACGTTTGCTGGGCAGCGCAAGCGGGGCTAAAACTGCTCTACAATCTGCCCAAACGAACTCGCAAAGAAAAATTATCGGGCGTTTATCATCATGAAATCCACCATCCCTTTCATCCGATATTACGCGGCTTTGACGACACCTTTTTAGCGCCCCATTCTCGTTATGCTGATTTCTCACCAGAATACTTAGCCGAACATACGAATTTAGATATTCTCGCCACCTCTGATGTGGCGGGTGTGTACTTAGCCTCAACCAAAGACAAACGTAACGTGTTTGTCACAGGTCACCCTGAATACGACGCACATACACTGCATGGTGAATATATTCGAGATTTAGGTGAAGGGATGGAACCCGCAATCCCAGTCAACTACTACCCCAATGATAATCCAGATAATAAACCAGTCGCCAGTTGGCGAAGCCACGGTCACTTGCTGTTTGCAAACTGGTTAAACTACTGTGTTTACCAACAAACACCTTACGACCTTGAACACTTTAGCGAAGATAAATTTACCAAAGACGATTAGTGTTTCATGCCTGATCATCTCAGTAATGAGGTGTTCAGGTTTTAATCAAACATAGTGCATACTGACTCGCATTCTTCTCTCCTCTTTCCCCCTCGATCTTCTGATTTCCTTATCATGCGTCTAAGCGATTTAGGAGCTGCAGATAATGAAAAAAGTACTGATGATATTGATAATGTTCACGTTATCGGCCTGTGTCACCGTGAACGAAAAGGGTGAGCCTGAAGTAAAAGCGGATCCGGTTGAAATGGCCGAATCTCGCATTGCGCTCGGCCTAGGCTATTTAGAAAATGGCAACATGAGCAAAGCGCGTGAGAACCTAGAAAAAGCCACACAACATGCGCCGACTTACTATCGCTCGCAACTTGCGATGGCTCACTACTACGAAACTGTCGGTGAAACAGAGGCCGCACGTAAAACCTATCAAACCGCGCTTCGCGCCCATCCCAAAAATGGCAATATTCTCAATAACTACGGCACATTTTTGTGCAAGCAGGGCGAATATCAAAAAGCCGATGAATATTTTAACCGCGCCATTGCTCAACCCTATTATTACCTTGTCCCAGCAAGCTATGAGAACGCAGCCTTTTGCGCGTTAAAATCTGGCGATAAAGAACAAGCGCGCTACTATTTTGCAAAAACATTAGACCATGACCCTAATCGAGCTCGTTCATTGCTGCAATTAGCTAAATTGGAAATTGACGCTCAACAATACACGCAAGCTCGCATCCGCTTGATGCAATTTAATCAGCGCTACGGTAACCAAAAAACATCGCTTCAATTATTGGTAGAGTTAGAGAAAAAGGCAGGAAATAAAGCGTTAGAGAAAAAATATCAAGCGGCGCTCGATACCTTTTCCTAACATCGTATTACTAGGGCAAGGGTTATTTGATATTGGTGGGTCTACCGTCTTTGCCACCATTACGGTCACGATAGTGGATACGGCGAAGACGTCTGACTTTCTGAGCGCGCTGAATTTTTTGATATTCGCGATAGATAATACGAATAAAAAACCCAAGCCCAATCATCGTAAGCAAAGCAAACAGATAAGCGAAGGGCTGGCAGATCCAGTCAGGTTGGCAAGGTAAATAAAGGTCAAAGTCCATACCTTACTCCTTCTATTGCTATCTCAACTCACTGACCAATATAGTCAATCAACGAAGTCAGCCTAGCACTTTGCCGCTAACCATTGTTTGCGTTGGCTGTCATTTTGGAAACTCCATGCGATGAATCGACTCACTTTTTGCCCTTGTTGCATTTCAACAACCTTCACCACTGCAGCACCCACTTTATCTAACTGTTTTTGCATCCAACGTACATTCTCTTTTTTAGAGATCAATGTGGTGAACCACAGCACTTGCTGAGCGTAGGGTTGACTTTCAAAGGCCATGTTTTTAATAAAAGCAGCTTCACCACCGGGGCACCATAACTCAGCTTTTTGTCCACCAAAGTTGAGCGTGACCGCCTTACTTCTGTTAGCGTCTTGCCCCGCAATTTCTTGACCTTTTTTGACTCGATTACGCTGTAAATTTTTCAACTTACGTTCGCTGCCTTGCTGCGCCTCTACTTGTGATGCATGAAAAGGCGGGTTGCACGTGGTGAGATCGTAACGCTCATTTTCTTGAATAATCTGCTTAAAAATATGTTTTGCATCGCTCTGCAAACGGCATTCAATACGCCCATTGAGTGAAGCATTGCCATTAACCACCAGATTGGCGGATTTAATAG
>NZ_NDIO01000024.1:0-7924 GCF_002241085.1 Vibrio sp. V03_P4A6T147 | reverse complement strand
GGCATCCCCTTTGCTTTAAGAAACATTACATAACGCGATGCAATTTCCATCGCTTTTTCTTACTGAATAAGGATTAAGTCATGCCAACTCCATGTTATATCTCTATCGAAGGCGAAACTCAGGGTCTCATCACTGCTGGCGCTCTTTCTACTGACTCTATCGGCGATGCTTTCGTTGAAGGTCATGAAGATCAAATGTTGGTTCAAATGTTTGACCACGTTGTGACAGTACCGACTGACCCACAATCAGGTCAGCCTTCTGGTCAACGTGTTCACAAACCATTCAAATTCACCGTTGCGCTAAATAAAGCGGTTCCTCTTCTTTATAACGCGTTGGCGTCTGGCGAGAAGATGAAATCGGTTGAGCTAAAGTGGTACCGCACGTCTATTGAAGGCAAACAAGAGAACTTCTTCACCACTAAACTTGAAAGCGCGTCTATCGTGGACATTCATTGCGAAATGCCACACTGCCAAGATCCTGCGAACGGCGACTTCACGCAAAACGTTACGGTTTCTATGTCTTACCGTAAAATCCTGTGGGATCACGTGAACGCGGGTACTTCAGGTTCAGATGACTGGCGCAAACCAGTAGAAGCGTAAGCTTTGATTTGGGTGGCTGGTTGATGTTGCGTAAGCAAAGCCAATCCGGCCAGCCACCTTTTTTAGCCTTAAGCAAAGTGCATTCAATGAGTGTGACTTGCTTAAGGCTTTGCTGTTTCTAGTGTAAAGAGGATGGAAGATGGCCACGCTGAATTTTACGTTAAAGGTTGACGGGCTCGCCGACGATGCATTTGTGGTGCGAGAATACCACGGACAAGAATCCTTATCGGAGAGTGTGCTGGCTAATGGCGAGCCTTGTTATGGGTTTCGTTACCACATTGAGCTCGCAAGCCGTCAATCAACTTTGAGTGCAATCGATGTCGTCGACAAAACGGCTCAGCTAACGATTTTTCGTAATGACGGGGTGGTGCAGCGCGTGCATGGCATCGTGCGCCAGTTCAGTAAAGGCGATATTGGTCATCATCACACCTTTTACTCACTCACTTTAGTACCTGCATTAGAGCGTTTGTCGCTGCGCCAAAATAGCCGCATCTTCCAGCTTAAAACTGTACCTGAAATTCTTTCCATTGTGCTGCAAGAGATGGGCATTGACGACTATGCCTTCGCACTTAAACGAGAATGTCTTCAGCGCGAATTCTGCGTACAGTACCGTGAAACCGATATCCACTTTTTACACCGCTTAGCCGCCGAAGAAGGCTTGGTCTATCACCTCCTGCATGAAGAAGGTAAACACACCCTCATTTTCAGTGACGACAGTCAAAGCTTAACGAAGCTCGATACGCCGATCCCTTACAATGTGCTGTCCGGTGGTATCGCTGACACGCCTTACATTTCCAACTTAATCAGCCACACGCAATCGCAAGTGGCGGAAAGCCAATTGGCGGATTACAGCTTTAAAAAACCGACTTACGGTTTTAAGCAAAGTGCACTCGGCACCGCGATGGATTACCAGCAGACCCACTATGAACATTTTGATTTCCCGGGTCGATTTAAAGACGATGAGAGCGGCAAAGCGTTTAACCAAATTCGTTTAGAGTACCTAAGAAGGCAGGCGCGTACCGCACAAGGCCAAAGCAATGAAGCGCGTTTGCAAGCCGGAACCCTGTTTGATTTGGCCGAACATTTAGACGACAGCGTGAACCGAGATTGGGTTGTGGTGCAAGTAAACCATCAAGGCCAGCAGCCGCAAGCATTAGAAGAGTCTGGCGGTAGTGGTGCAACGACCTACAGTAACCAATTTACCTTGATCCCGGCCGATGTAACGTGGCGCGCAACACCACACACCAAGCCGCAAGTGGATGGCCCATGCATCGCCCACGTGGTTGGCCCCGATGGCGAAGAGATCTTCTGCGATGAGTATGGCCGCGTTAAACTGCATTTCCCATGGGACAGATATTCCAACGGCGATGAGCACAGTTCATGTTGGGTGAGGGTGTCGCAAGGTTGGGCTGGCAGCCAATACGGCATGATGGCTATCCCAAGAATTGGCCATGAAGTGATTGTCGATTTTTTAAATGGCGATCCTGATCAACCCCTCGTCACGGGCCGCGCTTATCACGCCACCAATAAAGCGCCCTACACACTGCCAGATAACAAAACCAAAACCGTACTGCGCAGTGAAACGCATCAAGGTGAAGGCTTTAATGAGCTGAGTTTTGAAGATCAAGCAGGGCAAGAGAAAATCTACCTGCATGCGCAAAAAGACTATGAAGCGCTAGTGCTTAATGATGCCACCACACACATCAAACACGATAAACACCTGACAGTGGATAACGACCAGTTCAGCCACATTAAAAATAACCAACACCTAACGGTCGAGGGCGAAAGCCGTCAGAAAATAGCGTTAGATCGTAGCCTTGATGTGGGGGGGGCACTGCACCAAAAAATCGGTGAAAAAACGGTTTTTGACTCAGGTAATGAAGTGCACCTTAAAGCAGGCAATAAGTTGGTGTTAGATGCGGGTAATGAGATCACCATTAAAGCTGCGGGCAGTTTTATCAAAGTGGATGGCGGCGGCGTGCACCTAGTCGGGCCTGCGATCAACCTCAACTCTGGCGGCAGCGCAGGCAGCGGCTCGGGGTATGGCGGTGTTGTAGCGGCGTTGCCGAATCAAATGATTGCTGCACCGCCAGCACCAAACCCATTGCCATTACAACTATCAGCAGCAACCATGTCCACATTGTCTATTGCGAATGTGCCCATGGCAAAAATGTGTCAAAAACAAAGTGATGGGTCATGTCCTCGAGAAGATTGTCCGTGCGAACGAGGTGCCTCATGAATCAACTCAAGGTTGTTAATTATTGGTTAGTGGTTGATACCATTCGTATTCCTGATGCGATTGATGTTCTTACTCGGAATATGGCCGTTCAGCAGGCGATTGTATTATTTGCTGGTTCAGATTTTGATTACTTGAATGATCAAAGCCCATTAGTTGTTAATTTGGGTAGCGATAAGACAGCATTAGATAAATGGTTAACGCTGCCTTATTTTGATTCAAGCTCGGTTATTTTTGAGCTTGATGCGAGTCAAGATGGCTCTGCATTTAGTGAGCATTTACAGTCATTACTCCAAGTTAAGATCGACAATAAAGCCTGCTTTTTGCGTTTTTATACCAATGTCTTTTGGAATCAGGCTGCATCGCAACTTAATGACATCGATATTGCGACCCTTTTAGGTTCAGCTCAAGCCATTCATTGGGTTAATCATGCACGTCAACGGCAAACGCTTCATCATTCACCTATTCAGCCAGAGCAAAGCCAACCTGCTACTCTGACCTCTCCTATCTTTAAGCAGTGGGTATAAACATGTCCAATAATGCCTATACGATTTTAAAAAATGATTGCTTAAGCTTACTTGCTCAGCGTTTTAATATTTCTATCGATGAGTTAATCAAACTTAACAGCGAACAAATTAAAGATCCCAATCTGATTTATGAAGGTAACGTTTTAAAACTGCCGCCAGATCTAACCAAGCCAATTGAATTTGACGGTTCGCGTATTGAATTGGTTGAGCCGCCAACGGTTGTGAACGGTGGAAATGATACATGTCAATCGCCCAAGGAATACGAGGATATTTTGTATGTTCCTGCTCATCCTAAAACGGGTAAAAAAGCTTGGTATGCGCTGACTAAGCAAGCAAAAGAAAAAGTTGAGGAAGAGAGGGCGCACATGGCGCAAGCCATTGTTGAGAATGATTCAGAAGCTACGATGAAGAACCTCAATAAGTTGGGGTTGATCTCAAAGTTTGCCGCCAAAGTTCACGAACAGTTTATGACGTCAGACGATGCTGAAAAATATCAGGCACTGCTGCTTGCCAAGCTGGTGATTAAAAATGAAGCATTCAGAGTTGATGGGACCAATCCGAATGATTATCTGATCACAGTGGCTAGGCTGATTGGCGTGTCGCTGGAAGAAACTCGTGAGAAGTTATCTAATCGAGAGCAAGCAAAAAACACCCATTTATACTACGGAAAATTCGGCTCTTTATATCGGCCATCACCAGAAGGTCCTTTGTTCGAAAAAAATATTAATCAACAGTTACGGACACTGGTGATTAAAAAAATTGAAAAAGAGGTCGAAAGCCTAGAAAAAGCCGCTGAAAAAGCGGCAAAAAATCATGTTGCAGATGATGGCAGCAAGTTTATTTATGATAAAAAACTCGAATATTTTACCAGTCGCCACCAAAAGAACTTGGCATCTTGGATACAGCAAGTGCACCTAAACCGTGATAAATCAGATCAAGAATTGCTGAAAATTGGATTTCAAAATTCCCGTGCTTATTTAAAGCAGTGGCCAACACAGCTAAAACAAGTTCTAGAACTAGCTGCTCGAATGACTACGTTCGATAGTACAGAGCAGCAAGAATTTCTTGATAAACAAAAGCTGTTTGTGTGTGCGATAAACTTAAAAAACATCAACCATTATGGCTTAGTCGTTAAAGAGCAATGTCTAACCTTAGACCAATTAGAAGGTGAGTCAGGCGTAGCTTGTGGTCCTGAATCATTAAAAAAAGTGAAGAAATGGCGAGAATCGGGGGATGCCTTAGACATCATCAATGGCGGTCAACTGATCAAAGCCTTATATGTGGAAACCAAAGGTGATCAATTTGACAATGATAGTTTGGACGCCAACCTCGATAGAATTATTAAAGGACCTGCGGCGTGGTCTTACTTCACAGCAAAAGCACTGGCGGCGGTCGTTGACGCCACGGTTATTAAGCACAAAAAAGCACTGTCACAACTCCTTGGCACTAGCAGTTCAACACCTATTGATGAACTTTTTAGGCAATTACTTTGGGTTAAAAAAATCGCTTTAGCTCGGTTAAATTACCTAAAATCTCAGGCTCAAAAAAAGGCAGCGCAAGGCGCTGGCAGTTTAGAGTTTACTTTAGGCAACGCGAGCCAGATGCCGCCGGCTCTTACCTTGTTATGGGATGAAACTACATTTAAACCCAAGGAAAAGCATAAGTCAGGTTTTATCAATAAAGCCGGAACCAACGACATTCAAGCTGTGGAGTGCTGTTTGCTCTCAGATGGTCAAGTATTTTACATCCGAGGCCCACACTGGTTAATACCAGAGACTAATGAAGATCCACTGTCTACCTTAGCGGCGGGGCACGTTCGAGTCATTACTGAAAAAATTACCTTCAATGCGCCACAATCGAATGGAAAAAACATTGTAGAAGCAGGGTCTGTGCAGGACGCACTCAACGCGCTCACCAAGCCTGAAAGTACAGTAGATTTAATGCCATTAAAAGCCAGTGCTGAGTTTGATACTGTTTTTTGGCAAGATAGCTATCATTACCAAGGCGGTATTGGTCCGAATGGTGAAACGTCCGCCTATTCTGTTGACGCTGGAGCGCAGTTGCTGCGTTTATCAACCAAGGCGGAGACCGAACTTAATACCCCTTTAAGCTCCTATCCAGATTTTATTAAAAAACGAGGTGATATCGATATCGGCGGCTCAGAAGCCATCTCGGCTCAATTTACCGCCCTGCAAGGTCAGCTCAGTTTTTCATTTTGGCTCCCGCTTGTACCAGAAAATAAAATGGTGAAGGAAGAGCAGGTCGAAAAAGTGAAAGGGCATGGGGTTAACTTAACTTATATCGATAAATACGATCATGAACATACATATAAAGCAGGTGACCTGCGGGTTTGTATTGCGGGTTCAGTTTATGGTCTGGCGGCCGCTTCATGCCAATTGAGTGCTAAGTTGGCAATCGGCCCGAGTGATGTGAGTGAAGGTTTTGGCATTAAAGGCAGCACGGTAGGGCTGTTTGATCCCAATATCTATAATGGTTATGCTCTGCCCGGAGCGAACTTAGCAAGTGCGGGAGCTGCTGGCTATGCAGGGGAAGCAGCTGTTTCTGTTGATGCGTTTGCCGGAGTAGAAGCAGGTGGCACTTTAGGTGCTACGGTTTACTGGGCCCCTCCAGAGGCTAAGTGTGTTACGCAGAGTAAAGGACCAAAGGCACCGAAAAAATTAGGTTCGATTGATGGCAAGCTGTCTGGTTCATTTGGTGCGGGTTATCACGCTGAGTTTCGTTTGCTGATTGAAGGTGGGGTTATCATCTTAGTGGCTTCAGCGGGGCTGGTTGTGGGACCCGGCTGCACTGGTAAAGTGGCGATCAATCTGGATGCCAACGCAGCCGATGAGTTTATTGGTTGTTTACTTGGGGTGTTAAAGCAAAGCCATTTCCGCCGCCTAGCGATTTTTGGGGAGGCGGATGCCAATGGAGTCAACGATAGTTTTAACGAACTCAATGACCTTATGACACTAGCGGTAGGCTTAGGTTTGAATTTAGCGCAGGTGCTACTAATGCCGGTGACTGTATTGGCTGATTATAAGCAACAGGTACTGAGTAAAGAATATGCTCCACTACTAGCCAACAGTATTTTGGACTCTCAAAAACAAGCCGTTACACAGCGTTGGGTTATGGCTTTACCTCCTGAAACATTAAGTAACTTATTTACTAGTTTGATTCAAAAGCAAACAAACTCAAGGAAAGATGTAAATGGTGTTGTGATCGCAACCGCAGATAAGGATAACGAAAGTCAAGTACAAGCAATCGTACAAATTATGCAATGGCTAGCGTCGGATGAGAGTGTTGGTGAGGCAGCCAACCAGAGACAGTGGAAAGAAACTTTAATTGCGATGGGCAAGCTTCCCGCAGGCAAAAAAGACCATCTGGTGGAATGGCAAACCTATCAAGCGCAGTGGCTTAGATTGGCAAGGTTTGTGAAAAGTATTAGTAATCAAGATTTGATGGATTATTTTGATCAATCTTCTAAGAAACTTTGTAAAAATATGGTGCTAACTCGTTATGATGAGTCATTCCAGAGCGGTCTTTTAGCTGGAATTCCAAAGCCAACCCAGTATTTTGCTTACCCGATTGGTCTGGTACAAAATCCGGTGGTAGGCCAAAAAGCGCAAGTGATAAAAGAGACTGGGCTTGCTCCCAATCACTACGATATAGTACAAACGGATGAAATTATTATCAATTGGAGTATTTATGACGCTTTATCTTAATCGACTTGTCCGTCTTGTTTTGCTGCTGAGCGTTATGGTTGGGCTGGTTGCTTGCAAGCCTAATCCACAAGATGATATTGCCCTATTTCAACCATTTATTACCGAGAATATTAATAAAAAATCAGCTGACCCTTATATTTCGAGCACTGTAAAGCCGGGAGATAAGATGTATGACATATTGGTTAATATTCAACATGGAAGACATGATTCAGCCTCGAATAAATTACAAGCTCTGATTGACGAAAATGATAGTGATGCAATGGTTTGGTACGCAAAGCTTATATATCGCTCCAGTATCAATAATAGACCTAAAGCATTGTCTCTTTATCAAACAGCAATGGAGGATGATAATCCTTATGCCTACATCATGCTCTCCCCGGGTTTAATCAGTAGTGGTTGTGCTAGATATTTTGGTGAAAAAAACTGTACGCAAGAACATTTCAATAGAGCGATCGAGCTTTTTAAACCTCTTGCCGCACAAGGCGATTTGCGTGCTCAATATTTTTTACTAAAACAGCAAGAGCTAGAGCAATCGAAAGATACTCGAGTTCAGTATATTCAAGAGGTGATTCGCTTTTCTCAAGCACATTACTACCAACCGTTGATGGACTATGTCAATACCATCTTAATTCGACCGCAAGGTAAAGTTAAGTATGAAGCTAAAACTCCAGAACAATATCAGTTAGTGGTTCAGTTGCTCACAATTGCAGCTAATAATAATTATATACCAGCAATAGAGTTTATTGTTAGGCAAGATGTTGATATGAAAAGTAATGATGAGTTATATCTAAAGCTAAAAAAACTAAGTGGTACACATTATTACAAGACTAGATTTTT
>NZ_NDIO01000355.1:0-7929 GCF_002241085.1 Vibrio sp. V03_P4A6T147 | reverse complement strand
GGGCTCCTGTTTGCTCTAGGAAAATGAAAATTCTTCGTACTTGCAGCCTATCTAAAAATAAAAGCGAACTCCAGTACAAATATGGCCTGATAGTAATGATTGGCAAACTATTGAAAAATCCCTACTATCCTCATTCCGTGGCCTTATCTTGATGGTTAACCCAGATCGGATCGAACATGACTATTTACCTTCCTCAACTTGCGCTTGATGATTTCTCTTTTCCTTCCGCTGATGAGGCGCTAGAAGAGCCAAATGGACTGCTCGCGTTTGGTGGAGATTTACAACCAGAACGTATTTATAATGCTTATCGACACGGAATTTTTCCTTGGTATGGCCCACAAGAGCCTATTCTTTGGTGGAGCCCCGCTCCGCGAGCTGTGTTTAACCCACAAACTTTTTCTCCAGCTAAAAGCGTTAAAAAATTCCAGCGAAAACATCAATATAAAATAAGCCTTAACCATGCAACTAAAGAGGTAATTACAAGTTGCGCCAACGTAAGACCCGCAGATCAAACTTGGCTAAATGAAGAGATGCGCAGCGCCTACCTCGCCCTTGCGGCTTCTGGCCGTTGTCATTCGGTTGAAGTATGGCAGGAAGATAAATTGATCGGCGGGCTCTATGGCATACAAATGGGCCAAATGTTTTGCGGTGAGTCGATGTTTAGTACCAAAGCCAATGCATCAAAAATTGCGCTTTGGTATTTTTGCCAGCATTTTCAATCACACGGTGGACAGTTGATTGATTGTCAGGTGATGAATCCGCATCTGGCATCATTGGGAGCTTTCGAATTAGAGCGCGACGATTTTCTCAAATCCTTGCTATCTTTTAGAGATAGCTCTGTCGATGAGCGCTGCTTTACACCCCAGTGGATCACCTTGCCTAATGAAGGATAACCATGAGCTCAGATTTACAGCAAATACGCATCGGTTTAACCAATAACCACCCTTGTAGCTATTTAAAAGATAGGCAAGAACGTGTCGCTGTGACTTTAGACTCCGCCATGCAATCGCCTGAGAATTATGAAATTCTACTCGCAAATGGTTTTCGACGCAGTGGGGATACCATTTACAAACCTCACTGTGACAATTGCAACTCCTGCCAAGCATTGCGTGTTTTTGTTGACCAAGTCAAGCTATCAACCAGCCAAAAGCGGTTACTCAAAAAGGCACACGCTTTTCAGTGGCAGCTGAAACCGACCATGGATTCGGGTTGGTTTGCACTCTATGCCCGCTATATTGAAGCGCGACATAAAGAGGGCAGCATGTACCCTCCCAACGAGCAGGAGTTTGAAACCTTTTCCGCTTGTCGTTGGCTAGATACTCAATACCTGCATATTTATCAAAATGGACAGCTGGTCGCGATTGCGGTGACGGATATTTTACAAAACAGTGCCAGCGCCTTTTATACCTTTTATGATCCAGAGTCAGATCTGTCACTCGGGACACTTGGCGTTTTATTTCAACTGCAATATTGCCAAGCCACACAGAAACAATGGTTATATTTGGGTTATCAAATTGATGAATGCCCAGCAATGAACTACAAAGTACGCTTTGAGCGCCATCAAAAGCTAGTAAATCAACGTTGGCAAGGGTAGAATACGCCCCAACTTTACATATTTATCTTTTAGCGGCAGAATGCGTCCGTTAAAAATCGCCAAGTTTCTAAAGAGGATTAAATGGCTAAAGAAGACGTAATTGAGATGCAAGGCACTGTCCTTGATACTCTTCCAAACACAATGTTCCGTGTTGAGCTAGAAAACGGCCACGTAGTAACAGCTCACATCTCTGGTAAAATGCGTAAGAACTACATTCGTATTCTTACTGGTGACAAAGTAACTGTAGAGATGACTCCATACGACCTAACTAAAGGCCGCATCGTCTTCCGTGCTCGTTAATCTCTGATTTTCGAACGCAACAAAAAACGGAGCCAAATGCTCCGTTTTTTGTTGCGTTCGAACTGGATTAAATGCAATGCATAGAAGAAAGCACGCCTCAGCGTGCTTTTGTTATTAGGTGATAAGCATCGGGATTACCGATTAGTGAACCGCTTCTTCACGAGAACCAATGTACTTAAACTTAAGCTCTTCGCCATCTAAATCCACTTTCACTGTGCCACCATCGACCAACGAGCCAAACAACAACTCATTCGCTAATGGCTTTTTCAGCTTATCCTGAATCACGCGGCCCATTGGACGAGCGCCCATCTCAATATCGTAGCCTTTCACAGCAAGCCAATGACGAGCATCCTCAGAAACCTCTAACGATACACCTCTCGCATCGAGTTGAGCTTGTAGTTCAACAATAAACTTATCAACCACTTGATGGATTACACGCTCATCCAAACGATTAAACCAGATGATGTTATCTAAACGGTTACGAAATTCGGGTGTGAATACTTTCTTAATCTCTGACATCGCATCAAAACTATTGTCTTGTTGGATAAGACCAATCGATTTTTTCACTGTCTCTGCAACACCTGCGTTGGTTGTCATCACCAAAATGATGTTACGGAAATCCGCTTTTCGTCCATTGTTATCCGTTAAAGTGCCGTTATCCATGACTTGAAGTAGCAAGTTGAAAATATCAGGGTGCGCTTTCTCAATCTCATCAAGTAGCACTACTGAATGTGGATGTTTAATCACAGCATCAGTTAGCAAGCCACCTTGGTCATACCCAACATAACCAGGAGGAGCACCAATTAAACGACTCACTGAGTGGCGTTCACCATACTCAGACATATCAAAACGCAGCAGCTCAATGCCAAGTAGCTTCGATAACTGCACTGTCACTTCTGTTTTACCCACGCCTGTTGGCCCTGCAAACAAGAATGAGCCCACCGGTTTATTGTCAGCACCTAAGCCTGCGCGTGAGAGTTTGATCGCCTCACTCAATACATCGATAGCGTCATCTTGTCCAAATACCAACATTTTCATTTTTCTATCAAGGTGCTGCAAAATGTCTTTATCGGAAGAAGAGACTGATTTTTCTGGAATACGCGCCATTTTAGCAACCATCGCTTCAATATCGGCCACTCCAACGGTTTTCTTACGGCGACTTGCAGGTGCCAATCTTGAACGTGCTCCCGCTTCATCAATCACATCAATCGCTTTATCTGGCAAATGACGTTCATTGATGTATTTTGCAGAAAGCTCTACGGCCGCACGTAACGCTTTATTGGTGTAACGTACATCATGGTGCGCCTCGTATTTTGTTTTCAGGCCCATAAGTATTTTAGTGGTGTCATCCAACGATGGCTCGACCACATCGATTTTTTGAAAACGGCGAGCCAGCGCGCGCTCTTTTTCAAAGATGTTGTTGTACTCTTGATAAGTCGTTGAGCCGATGCAGCGCAATTTACCGCTGCTAAGCAGTGGTTTGATTAAATTAGCCGCATCCACCTGACCACCAGAAGCGGCACCCGCACCGATGATGGTATGAATTTCATCAATAAATAGGATCGCGTCCTGCTCTTTTTCAAGCTGTTTCAAAATGGTTTTAAAACGCTTTTCAAAATCGCCACGATACTTAGTTCCAGCGAGCAATGAGCCAATATCCAGTGAATAAATAACGCTATTTTGAATGATTTCAGGCACTTGACCTTCCACAATACGCCACGCCAGCCCTTCCGCAATCGCCGTTTTACCGACTCCCGCTTCTCCCACTAACAGCGGATTATTTTTACGGCGACGACACAACACTTGAATGGTTCGTTCTAGCTCTTTATCACGCCCAATTAGCGGGTCAATCAACCCTTGCTTTGCCAATTGGTTGAGGTTGCTGGCAAAGCTTTCCAAACGTTCATCAGAACTGACTTCATCAGCTGATTCGCTGCTAAAAGAGTCGGAAGAGGCTGAATTATCACTTGCGCTGGAAGCTTTAGTGATGCCGTGTGAAATGTAGTTGACGATATCTAAGCGACTGATGTCATTTTTTTTCAGTAGGTAAGCCGCATGTGACTCCTGCTCACTAAAGATTGCAACCAGTACATTCGCTCCTGTGACTTCATTGCGGCCAGAGGATTGCACATGAAATACAGCACGTTGCAGCACACGTTGAAAACTCAATGTAGGTTGCGTTTCACGTGTTTCGTCACTTTCAGGAATAAGAGGTGTGGTTTGATCAATAAAAATATCAAGCTCTTGGCGTAAGGCATCCAAATCCGCTTGGCAGGCTAATAAGGCCTCTCTGGCTGCATCATTTTCTAATAACGCAAGTAGGAGGTGCTCGACGGTCATGAATTCATGTCTTTTGTCTCGCGCTCGAGCGAACGCGCCGTTTAGACTCGACTCTAGTTCTTTATTAAGCATAAGTACCTCCTTAAGGAACCACTTTGTTGCTCCAGCAAGCGACTACGCTTGCTCCATAGTACAAAGCAGTGGATGCTCATTTTCCCTTGAGTACAAAGTAACTTGAGCTACTTTGGTCTCTGCAATCTCAGCACTGAACGTGCCACAAATTGCTTTCCCTTCATAATGCACCTTGAGCATTATCTGTGTTGCTTTGTCGATATCCATCGAGAAGAATCGCTCAAGGATTTCAATCACAAACTCCATCGGCGTGTAGTCATCGTTATTAAGAACTACGTTGTACATCGCTGGTGGTTTAATTGCTGTCTTCTCTTTCTCCAGAAGATCTGAGTCTGGAGTCACCCATTCAAAATGTTTACTCATGATGACCGTATTTAGAGTGCTTCTCTACCTAGTGGAACCGTGTGCCTCTCAGTAACCATTGTGTCGTTGGAATCTATTAATGTTATTAGTGCTACCGACACCGTTGAAAAACAACCCTTACTTAGAGACTAATGCAGCAATTGTATCGCTGCAAATAAAACATTGCTATTCCGAACTATCAACGGCGTAGTTGATTAAAAAGAAAACAAAAGCAACTGCTTTCTTTAACTATTTCATTCTTAACGCCCTATTTAATCGTTACAACAATGTAAACCTGAAAAGTGATTTATTTGCAAATATGTCGAGTATCATACCTTTTGCCTATTGACTGCGCCGAATCATTGACTACATTGGTCAATTAGTGACTAAAAATTTGGCAGCGGCTGAATTGATATTCACATTCGGGTAACGTTTTTAGGATAAGTTTCTCGATAACAACATCAGTAACTAAAATGCAATGAGGGATGTAAAGCATGGCTACAGGTACAGTAAAATGGTTTAACAACGCCAAAGGATTTGGGTTTATTTGTCCAGAAGGTGAGGATACCGATATTTTTGCTCACTATTCAACCATTCAAATGGAAGGCTACCGCACACTCAAAGCGGGCCAACAAGTTTCCTACGAGATTGAACAGGGGCCGAAAGGTTATCACGCTAGCGCTGTTGTTCCAATCGAAGGTCAACTTGCAAAATAATCGCTGCCAAACGTGTATTTGATGAAAAACCCGCCGAACTGGCGGGTTTTTTTATTGCTTAGAGGTGAATAACTGAAGGTTAAGCGCCAATGATCGCGTTCAAGGTTTGGCTTGGACGCATTAGTGCTGATGCTTTTTCAAACACTGGCGCATAGTAACCACCCAAATCACCCGGAGTACCTTGTGCCTGATTCAGCTCAGAGACGATAACCTGTTCATTTTCTTGTAGCTGCTTCGCAATCGGTGCGAATTCCGCCGCTAAATCAGCATCCGCCGTCTGCTCTGCTAAGGCCTCAGCCCAATAGGTTGCAAGATAGTAGTGACTGCCACGGTTATCAAGCTCACCAACTCTGCGCGATGGTGATTTATTGAGATCAAGGAACTTACCAGTGGCTTTATCAAGCGCATCGGCTAGTACTTTCGCTTTCGCATTTCCAGTGACAACACTCAAATGTTCCAAAGACGCCGCCAGCGCTAAAAACTCGCCTAACGAATCCCAACGCAAGTGGTTTTCTTTCTCAACCTGCTGAACGTGTTTTGGCGCAGAGCCACCAGCACCTGTTTCAAACAAACCACCGCCATTCATCAAGGGAACAATCGACAACATTTTAGCCGAAGTACCGAGCTCAAGAATGGGGAATAGATCCGTGAGGTAATCACGCAGTACGTTACCCGTAACTGAGATGGTATCTTTACCCGCTTTGAGACGCTCAAGTGTGAACAGAGTCGCTTCAACGGGTGATAGGATCTGAATATCTAAGCCAGCCGTATCATGATCAGCAAGGTAGACGTTGACTTTTTTGATCAATTCACGGTCATGCGCACGCTGATCGTCTAACCAGAAAATCGCAGGAACACCAGTAGCTCTGGCACGAGTCACGGCTAGTTTCACCCAGTCTTGGATCGGTGCATCTTTCACTTGGCACATGCGGAAAATATCACCAGCTTCAACAGCTTGCTCTAGCAATACTTTGCCGGAGGTATCCACAACACGTACCGAACCCGCAGCATCGAGGATAAAGGTTTTATCGTGCGATCCATATTCTTCAGCTTTTTGCGCCATAAGGCCCACGTTTGGCACACTGCCCATCGTGGTGGGATCAAATGCGCCGTGCTTTTTACAAAAATCAATCACCGCTTGATAAACGCCAGCGTAGCAGCGATCGGGGATCAGTGCTTTGGTGTCTTGTTGCTTGCCATCTGGCCCCCACATTTGACCAGAAGCGCGCAGCATTGCTGGCATTGACGCATCAACAATGATATCGCTTGGGACATGTAGGTTAGTAATACCTCGGTCAGAATCGACCATAGCAAGCGGTGGCTGCGTGTTATAAACCGCTTGAATCGCGGCTTCAATTTCTTCTTTCTGTGCTTGTGGTAATGCTTGTATTTTCGCGTAAACATCGCCTAGGCCATTGTTGACATCAACACCTAATGAGTCAAACAACGCGCCATACTTCGCAAATACGTCTTTGTAGTACACTTTAACGGCATGGCCGAAAATGACTGGGTCAGACACTTTCATCATGGTTGCTTTCATGTGCAAGGAAAGCAGCACATCTTGCTGTTTCGCTGCTGCGATTTGTTGCTCGAAAAACTCAACTAACGCTTTTTTGCTTAGAACTGAAGCATCGATAATTTCTTTATCAAGCAGCGCAAACTCTTTCTTTAAGACTTTAGTCGAGCCATCATGGCCGACAAACTCAATTTTGACCTTAGTGTCACCTTCAATGGTGACTGACTTTTCTGTTCCATAGAAATCTTTGTCTTGCATGCTGGCAACATGTGAACGGGATTGCGGTGACCATGCGCCCATTGAATGTGGGTTTTTCTTCGCATAATTCTTGACTGATAATGGTGCGCGGCGATCGGAGTTTCCTTCACGCAACACTGGGTTAACCGCACTGCCTTTGATTTTATCGTAAGTCGCTTTAATCGCTTCTTCTTCGTAGGTACTTGGTTCTTCAGGATAATTTGGTAGGTCGTAACCTTTTTCCTGCAACTCTTTAATCGCGGCTTTCAATTGTGGGACCGATGCAGAAACGTTAGGCAGTTTAATAATATTCGCTTCTGGTTTGGTCGCCAGTTCACCTAATTCGGCAAGCGCATCACTTACACGTTGATTTTCTTTTAAATGTTCTGGGAAGCTGGCAAGGATACGCGCAGCCAGTGAAATATCGCGGGTTTCAACGCTAATGCCTGACGAGGCGGTAAAGGATTGGATAATCGGCAATAAAGAATAAGTGGCCAGTGCTGGTGCTTCGTCTGTGATGGTATAAATAATTGTAGGTTTTTCTGTAGGCATGAAAAATTTCCCTATTTGTTCTAGCAGCACCATTGGATGAAACAGCGCTGTGTGATTGTCCGTGTCAAGTGGGTTAGCATCCTCGCGACTTGAACACGATAGCGTCACTCTTTCAAAAACTGAATCGAATGTCGTTGAGCGTTATCCGATTTTAGTCATTGAGTGAAAATACGTATACACCCAAACCCTTTATTGATACTGAATCCAAATAGCATGGGTTGAGTATAATTAAACAAAACTAGGATAATAGTCTATTATCT
>NZ_NDIO01000098.1:0-7954 GCF_002241085.1 Vibrio sp. V03_P4A6T147 | reverse complement strand
GGCTTAGGCTTCCCTTTTTGTTTGATGTGACCCTTAGTACATTTCCCTTGCTAATCCTGCTTCGTTTCTGTACTATTTGCCGTCCTTAATTCTCGGTCTTTTTTTTTCGTTCCTTGCTTCCTATGGACGACCGAGCCAAACCTGGAAGCTGAATAATCCGTAAGGAGCAACCGATGCGTCATTATGAAATCGTATTCATGGTGCACCCAGATCAAAGCGAGCAAGTTGCTGGCATGATCGAGCGTTACACTGGTTCTATCACTGAAACTGGCGGTACTATCCACCGTCTAGAAGATTGGGGTCGTCGTCAAATGGCTTACCCAATCAACAAGCTTCACAAAGCTCACTACGTTCTTATGAACGTTGAAGCTGACCAAGCTGTGATTGATGAGCTAGAAACTGCTTTCCGTTTTAACGATGCAGTTCTACGTAACATGATCATGCGTACTAAAGCTGCTATCACCGAGCCATCAATCATGCTGAAAGCTAAAGAAGAGCGTTCTAAGCGTGATGAAACTCGTTTCGATGCAGACGCTGAGTAATTGATTTTATGACCAATCGGATGGAGTTGAGTGGCACTGTCGCAAAACCTCCCATTCGAAGCCAAAGTCCTGCGGGTATTGAACATTGCCGTTTCTGGCTTGAACATCGCTCAACAGTGATAGAAGCTGATTTACCGAGACAAGTCTATTGTCGTATGCCGGTAGTTGTCAGTGGGCAGAGGTCAACGAATCTCACTCAACACTTAGTACAAGGCAGCACCATAACCGTAAGTGGCTTTGTCGCTTACCAAACTAGCCATAATGGCGTAGGTAAATTGGTGCTACATGCCGACCACATTACTCAAATTTAAGATCAGGAGATAGCCCATGGCTCGTTTCTTCCGTCGTCGTAAATTCTGCCGTTTCACTGCAGAAGGCGTACAAGAGATTGATTACAAAGATGTAGCAACTCTTAAAAACTACATAACTGAAGCTGGTAAAATCGTACCTAGCCGTATCACTGGTACTAGCGCTAAATACCAACGTCAGCTAGCTCGTGCAATCAAGCGTTCTCGCTACCTAGCTCTATTGCCATACACTGATAAACATCAGTAATTGGCACCGTTTATTAAGAAAGAGGATTAATCAATGCAAGTTATTCTACTTGATAAAATCGGTAACCTAGGCAGCCTTGGCGACACTGTAAGCGTGAAATCTGGTTATGCTCGTAACTTCCTTATCCCACAAGGTAAGGCTGTAATGGCAACTAAATCTAACGTTGAAATGTTTGAAACTCGTCGTGCTGAACTTGAAGCTAAAGTTGCTGAGCAACTTGTTGCATCTCAAGCTCGTGCTGAACAAGTTAACGCTCTTGAAGCTGTTGTTATTACTTCTAAAGCAGGCGATGAAGGTAAACTATTTGGTTCTATTGGTACTCGTGATATCGCTGACGCTATTACAGCGGCAGGTGTTGCAGTATCTAAGAGCGAAGTTCGTCTACCTGAAGGTGCTCTACGTAACGTAGGTTCTTTCGAAGTGAGCATCCAACTTCACTCAGAAGTGTTTGCAACTGCGAAAATTCAAATCGTTGCTGAATAATTTCAGTCTTCGGATGAATTGAAAACACCAGCCTTGGCTGGTGTTTTTTTTTATCTTCAAACTACCTAGAAACGAAACTGTAAACTAAATGAAGTGACGCTATCGGCTTTACTTAGTCCTGCTGGAACCTTATCGTGGTATTGGCGAGACAAGTTCACTTTCAACGCAATCGAATCAGTAATGTGATTGGTTAAAATGAGTTCGCTATCGGTTCTGATATTACTTTCTCCTGCGACAAGAGTCAGTTCAGAGGAGATGGTTAAATTATCGAAAGTTGCCCAAACACCTTTTAAGTTACCACGAAATATGACTTCTTCGACTGTATTTGCAAATACAATATCTGTACTTGATATCTCATCTAGGTTGGGTTTTTGGTAACGAAAACCGGGCCCTATTTCAATCTCTAATAGCAATATGTCGGTATTCATCAATTGGTAACCCATTCCACCAGATAGCGTGTAGTCTTTGAAATAGGCGCTGTATTTTGAATCAACACCGTTAAAGTTTGCGTATAGATAGGCTTTTGAAGCTAACTTATAGTCACTTTGCAGCGAATAGTTTGCCTGCCGCTTATTCTCTTTTCCATTTTTATCAAGACGATACAATTTCCACTCACCATTGGTTCGATGGCGACCTGTTATGTATTCTGTCTTGACTCGTGAATTCAATGACTCTGAATCAGTATTACCTGAGTGGGCTTGGTAACCCAATTCGACTTGGCTATTCCAAGGAGAAGGAACTTCGATTTCCGTATCGTTTTTAAGATCCTCATTAGCATAAGCTGCACTCATCGCGAACAGGCTAAAACTAAGAAACCAAATTTTGGACACGAAGCACCCCTAAAGTGAATAAAAAATAGTGGGCGAAATAGTAGGTGTAGGGCGGTTCTGTTTGGTCAGCATGAGGTTAATTCTCTACGAGATAAACACAAAGTTTCGTTTACATAATTACAAATGATCTATTCTGGCTATAATGGTCGGTCATTAGATAGTATTGAGCGAAGTCATGGCTGCACCACGAACAGATCAACGAAATCGTAAACCGTTTGACGCACAAGTCGACGCAATTAAAGTTCCTCCACATTCGATCGAAGCTGAGCAATCAGTGATTGGAGGTTTGCTATTGGATAACGAACGTTGGGATACGGTGGCTGAGCGTGTGGTCAGCAAAGACTTCTATAGCCGTGCACACCGCCTAATTTTTGATGCAGCTAAATCGATTTTGGAAGCCAGTAAGCCACTCGATCTTATTACATTATCTGAGTATCTCGAGCGTCGCGAACAGTTGGAAGATGTCGGCGGTTTTGCCTATTTAGCGGATTTGGCGAAAAATACGCCCAGTGCGGCTAACATTAATGCTTATGCTGAAATCGTAGCGGAACGAGCATTGGTGCGTAACCTTATCGGTGTTGCCAATGAGATTGCGGATGCAGGTTATGATCCGCAAGGGCGCAGTTCGGAAGATTTGCTCGATCTGGCTGAAAGTAAAGTGTTCGCCATTGCTGAGGAGCGTACCAGCGAAAATGAAGGCCCGCAGAATGTCGATTCGATTTTAGAAAGAACTTTAGAGCGTATTGAACTGCTGTATAAAACACCACAAGATGGTGTCACGGGCGTGAATACGGGGTTTGCTGATCTCAATAAGAAAACGGCTGGTTTACAAGGTTCTGATTTGATCATTGTGGCTGCTCGCCCTTCTATGGGTAAAACGACGTTTGCCATGAACTTGTGTGAAAACGCGGCCATGGAGCAAGAAAAACCGGTTCTTATCTTCTCTCTTGAGATGCCGGCTGAACAAATCATGATGCGTATGTTGGCATCGCTTTCTCGCGTTGATCAAACCAAAATTCGTACTGGGCAGCTGGATGATGAGGATTGGGCACGAATTTCATCTACCATGGGTATTCTCATGGAAAAGAAAAATATGTACATAGATGATAGCTCAGGCCTAACGCCTACCGAGGTTCGTTCTAGAGCTCGTCGTATTGCGCGCGAGCATGGCGGCTTATCGCTCATCATGGTCGACTACTTGCAGTTGATGCGAGTTCCTTCGCAATCGGATAACCGTACTTTAGAAATTGCGGAGATCTCTCGCTCGTTAAAAGCACTGGCTAAAGAATTGAATGTGCCCGTGGTGGCTTTATCGCAGCTTAACCGTTCGTTGGAGCAGCGCGCCGATAAACGCCCAGTCAACTCTGACTTGCGTGAATCCGGTTCGATAGAACAAGATGCCGATTTGATCATGTTCATTTATCGCGATGAGGTGTATCACCCTGATAGTTCGTTAAAGGGTATCGCAGAGATTATTATAGGTAAGCAACGTAACGGCCCGATTGGTTCTGTACGGTTGACCTTCCAAGGGCAGTATTCTCGTTTTGACAATTATGCAGGCCCTGCATTTGACGATGAGTAATTTGATGAGCTACATGAAAGCGGCAACCGCCTGCATCGATCTCGATGCGTTAAAGCACAACCTACAGCGAGTAAAACAGCAGGCACCAAACAGTAAAATTATGGCGGTGGTCAAAGCAAATGGTTATGGTCATGGGCTTCGGCATGTTGCGAAACATGCACTGGGCGCGGATGCATTTGGCGTGGCGCGCATTGAAGAAGCGCTGCAACTGAGAGCGAGCGGTGTGGTAAAACCTATCTTGTTGCTTGAAGGTTTTTATTCCCCGATGGATCTTGCTGTATTGGTGACCAATAACATTCAAACCGTTGTTCACTGTGAGGAGCAGTTACTCGCCTTAGAGCAAGCTCAATTAGATGTCCCAGTCAATGTTTGGTTGAAAATCGATAGCGGAATGCATCGTTTAGGTGTGCGCCCAGAACAATACCCCGATTTTTTAGAACGTTTGCAAGCGTGTAAAAACGTAGTGAAGCCATTGCGTTATATGAGTCATTTTGGTTGTGCCGATGAACTCGATAAATCAACGACTTCTGAGCAAATTGAGCTATTTTTAGCAATGACAAAAGGTCATGAGGGTGAAAGATCACTTGCTGCCTCCGCTGGTTTATTAGCTTGGAAGCACAGCCAGTTAGAGTGGGTTCGCCCAGGTATTATTATGTATGGCGTTTCTCCTTTTGATGATAACTCGGCGCAAGCGCTGGGCTATCAACCTGTAATGACATTAAAATCACACTTGATCGCAGTGCGTGATGTTAAAGCGGGAGAGAGTGTCGGCTACGGTGCCACTTGGACAAGCTTGCGTGACACTAAGGTTGGTGTTATCGCAATTGGCTATGGCGATGGTTATCCTCGTACTGCACCCAATGGAACTCCGGTTGTTGTCAATGGGCGTAAAGTGCCGATTGCAGGGCGAGTTTCAATGGATATGCTTACGGTCGATCTCGGTCCGCAAGCCTGCGACAAGGTGGGGGATGAGGTTATTTTATGGGGAAAAGAGCTACCAGCAGAAGAAGTGGCCTCTCACATTGGCACGATCGCTTACGAGTTAGTGACGAAACTCACTTCTCGTGTTGAGATGTCGTATCAATAAAGCCAGAGTATGCACCCATTAGGTTTACCTGACCTAACTCAATATGAGAGCGGGTAAGCTGCGTCATAATGGCGCTCACAAAACGAATAACGACGTATTGCCTTCCAAATATAGGCAGTCGATACCATTTTCTTTTTTTGCTCAATCGGGGATTCCATCATTTTGAAACAGAGTTTAGGAATGATAGGAATAAAACCTACTGTCACATCGGGATAGATACCATGTTGAAAAATATCAATCCAACGCAAACCAACGCTTGGAAAGCACTGACTGCGCATTTTGAATCAGCGCAAGATATGGACCTTAAATCGCTTTTTGCACAAGATGCACAACGTTTCGATAAATTCTCGACTCGTTTTGGTTCAGATATTCTTGTTGATTACTCAAAAAATTTGATCAACGAAGAGACCTTACAACATTTACAAGCATTGGCGAATGAGACTGAACTAAAGTCAGCCATCGACGCTATGCTGCAAGGCTGCGCGATCAACCAAACTGAAGGCCGTGCCGTACTGCACACTGCGTTACGCAACCGCAGTAACACACCGGTCATGGTTGATGGTGAAGATGTGATGCCAGCCGTGAATGCGGTACTTGAGAAGATGAAATCGTTTTCTGAACGAGTGATTTCTGGTGAATGGAAAGGTTACACTGGTAAAGCGATTACCGATATTGTCAACATTGGTATTGGTGGTTCAGACCTTGGCCCATACATGGTCACAGAAGCACTTGCGCCGTATAAGAATCATCTTAATCTTCATTTCGTTTCTAACGTTGATGGAACACACATCGTTGAAACGTTGAAAAAAGTCAATCCAGAAACCACGCTATTTTTAGTGGCTTCAAAGACGTTTACTACCCAAGAAACCATGACCAATGCACATACGGCTCGTGATTGGTTCTTAGCGGAAGCAGGCGATGAAACTCATGTTGCAAAACACTTTGCAGCGCTGTCGACTAATGCGAAATCAGTCGCTGAGTTTGGTATTGATACAGACAACATGTTCGAATTTTGGGATTGGGTCGGTGGACGCTACTCACTATGGTCAGCAATTGGTCTATCCATTGTATTGGCTGTAGGCTATGACAACTTTGTGGAACTGCTGTCCGGCGCGCATGAGATGGATCAACATTTTGTGGCGACACCTTTTGAGCAAAATATTCCTGTGATCCTAGCCTTGATTGGTATTTGGTATAACAACTTCCACGGCGCCGAATCAGAAGCGATTCTGCCTTATGACCAATACTTACATCGCTTTGCCGCTTATTTCCAACAGGGCAATATGGAATCAAACGGTAAATACGTAGATCGTAACGGTCAAGCGGTAACTTACCAAACGGGTCCAATCATTTGGGGTGAGCCCGGTACTAATGGTCAACACGCCTTTTATCAATTGATCCACCAGGGAACAAAATTAATCCCGTGTGATTTTATTGCGCCAGCGCTCAGCCATAACCCAGCGGGTGATCATCACCAAAAATTGATGTCGAACTTTTTTGCTCAAACAGAAGCGTTAGCGTTTGGAAAAACGCAGCAAACCGTTGAAGCTGAGCTAAAAGCGGCGGGCAAATCAGCACAAGAAATGGCGGCAATCGCACCATTTAAAGTGTTTGAAGGAAACCGCCCAACCAACTCAATCTTAGTTAAGCAGATCACGCCACGCACTTTGGGCAACCTGATTGCGATGTACGAGCATAAAATTTTCGTACAGGGTGTTATTTGGAATATCTTCAGTTTCGATCAATGGGGCGTTGAGCTTGGTAAGCAGTTAGCAAACCAAATTCTGCCTGAGTTAGCCGACGATGCTCAAGTGAGTTCACACGACAGCTCAACCAATGGTTTGATTAACGCGTTTAAGACATTTAAAGCGTAATGCGTCAAAACCTTACTTGGATGTGAGTAAGGTTTTATCCAAATAAAAAAGGTTGATACTTAACGGTATCAACCTTTTTTTCTTTAATGAAAGAGCTTACTCGAAACAGATTTCGATAAAAGCGTTACCCCACTGAGAGGTAAACGGCATGATAATAATTGCACCTTCGCATTTATGACGAATCGTGTGGCCTTTTCCTGAGACAACAACCGGAGTTGCCATATCAAAGTCAAAACCACTCTCGGCAAGAATACGTTTAGCTCCGCCTGTCACCATGTTGGTGATTTCGCCGACCATATCTGTCACTTCTTCATTGAGACCGTTGGGGCGTTCACCTAACATATTTTGCATGATTTCCAATGCTAGACTTTCATCAAAAGTAATAGACATGGAACCGCGGCTTTGACTACCAACCATACCAATCAAGCCAGAGACATCACCACGGGCAATCTCATCTTTCTTTACACGAGGTTTCTGTGGCTTCAACTCTAATGAAGCCATCGTTTTTAACACGTTCATTAAAGAAGCTAAAAACGGGTTTACAAATTCAGCGCGCATAACCTTCTTCTACTGTTTTTATACTTTCAGACTTGAGGAACACGTTTGGCAAACACCATGAGATTCAATAACGTGATTAACGATGTTAAAACCGTGTTTCTCAGCGTTGCTTGCTAGCAAGGCTATCAGACTATCATCTTGAAGTTCAATAACATTGCCACATTTGTCACAAATTAATAGGTGTGAGAAATGCTTATTAGCATTACAAGAGCAACATGAAATAAAGCTATTTGTTGACTCCACTCTATGAATAAAGCCTTGTTCTAACAAAAAGTCCAGAGCACGATACACCGTTGGTGGTTTCGCTTGGGGCTCGCTTTGCTTTAAATCTTCAAGCAATTCATAAGCACTGGATGCTTTTTTGCTTGAACAAATCAGTTCAAACACTCTCTTTCGTTGAGAAGTTAGTCGTACTCCTCTCGCTGCGCATAGTTCTTCTATTT
>NZ_NDIO01000067.1:0-7959 GCF_002241085.1 Vibrio sp. V03_P4A6T147 | reverse complement strand
GTACAGTATCGACAGTACTGACTACACTGTCGGGCAAGATAACGTGCAAAAGTGGGGGTTTGATGTTCATAACCCAGTGTTTGGCTTTAGCGCCGGATTTATTGCGCTATTTTTAGTCGCCGCTTTAGTCGTTGATCCTGAGGTTGCGAAGAGCGTGCTTGATGGCGTTAAATGGAAAATTATTGGCACTTTTGACTGGCTGTTTATTTGGTCGGGTAATCTTTTTGTGCTGTTTTGCTTAGGCTTGATTGTTTCTCCCTTTGGTAAAATACGTTTAGGTGGCCAAGAGGCGACAGCAGACTACTCTTTTATTTCTTGGCTCTCTATGCTGTTTGCCGCAGGGATGGGTATTGGTCTCATGTTCTGGAGTGTCGCTGAACCTGTGGCGTATTTTACCGGTTGGTATGAGACACCCTTAGGTGTTGCAGCTAACACACCCGAAGCGGCTAAACTAGCATTAGGTGCAACCATGTACCATTGGGGTTTACACCCTTGGGCTATTTACGGTGTGGTAGCGCTTTCCCTTGCGTTCTTTACTTACAATAAAGGGCTTCCGCTTTCTATTCGCTCTATTTTTTACCCGTTACTTGGCGATCGCGCTTGGGGCTGGGCAGGGCACATCATTGATATTCTGGCTGTATTAGCAACATTGTTTGGCTTAGCAACGTCATTAGGGCTGGGGGCTCAACAAGCGGCTAGTGGTATTCATCATGTGTTTGGCATTGATGCCGGAATGGGCTTACAAATTGTCGTGATTACCGTCGTTACTTTATTGGCAGTGGTCTCCGTGGTGCGTGGTATTGATGGTGGTGTCAAAGTCATCAGTAACATCAATATGATCGTTGCGTTCTTGCTGCTGATTTTGGTTGCACTGATTGGCTATACCGTAACCTTTTCATCCATTCCAACCACATTAATGGCGTATATTGAAAATATCATCCCACTCAGTAACCCGCACGGTCGAACTGATGAGGCTTGGTTCCAAGGTTGGACAGTGTTCTATTGGGCTTGGTGGATTTCATGGTCACCATTTGTTGGAATGTTCATTGCGCGAGTATCAAAAGGTCGTACTATCCGCGAGTTCCTCACCGCCGTATTATTAGTACCTACTGCTGTTACTTTGATCTGGATGTCTGTATTTGGTGGTTTGGCGATTGATCAAGTCATCAACAATGTTGGTCAATTAGGCGCGAATGGTTTGACCGAAGTGCCACTGGCGATGTTCCAAATGTTTGATGCACTGCCTTATGGCACGTTACTTTCAGTGATTGCGGTTGTGTTAGTGTTGGTATTTTTTATCACCTCATCAGATTCAGGGTCACTGGTCATTGATAGTATTACTGCTGGAGGCAAAGTGGATGCCCCTGTCTTACAGCGTATTTTCTGGGCGTTGATGGAAGGTGCTATTGCCGTAGCCTTGTTATGGATTGGTGGCACCAATGCTATTGAAGCGTTGCAGGCTGCGGCAATATCAACAGCGCTGCCATTTACCATCGTCTTACTATTGATGTGTGTGAGCCTATTATTGGGAATGCGAACCGAGCTCTTGAAACGTTAATTTCGACATTAATTTAAAAAGGCGACGAAAGTCGCCTTTTTTGATGTTTTTTTGACGATCGTCATTAGATTGTTTGACTAAAATACTAAGAAAAGCAAATGGTTATCTTGTGTCAGAATTCGACATATATTTCGTGCATCTTGTATTAAATCTGGTTAATATTCGCCTCCGTTCCTGTATCTAACATTCTGCAAACCAATGAAATTAACCTTAAAGCAAAAGCTAATCGGTGCCAGTCTTTCTGCCGTCGTCGTTATGGCGAGCGCGTTGACTTGGCTAGCCGCTGATCAACTCTTTGAACAAACTCGAAATGGCGTATATTCGCGGGCAGAAAGCTTGTCAGCTGCCGCTGCGAAAGGTATTTCGGACTGGATTGTGGTCCGTAAAGAGATCTCAACCGCTTTTAATGACTACACCGCTCAAGATGATGTCGTCCCTTTCTTACAGCAAGCTCGCAAAGCGGGTGGCTTTGATGATATTTTTTTTGGTACACCGCAAGGTGAGATGTATCGTTCACACCCTGAGCGTAACCGTGCTGACTATGATCCTCGCCAACGCCCTTGGTATAAAGATGCCGTTTCAGCGAATAAGCAAATTATCACCACCGCTTATAAAGACGCGATCACCAATGCACTGTTGGTGACAATTGCAGAGCCAGTGCGTCGCAATGGGCAATTTGTCGGCGTCGTTGGTGCCGATGTGTTAATCGATCAGCTCATCCAAGATGTCATCAGTTTAGATGCGGGCAAAAACGCCTACGCGATGTTAATTGATGCGCAAGATGGAACCTTTTTAGCGCATCCAGATAAGAATTTCTTATTAAAACCAGTGTCGTCATTGTCGAAGACGTTGACGATGAACATGATAGAGCAAGCAGTGGCTTCAGGTACCGTTGAAGACACGTCATTACAAGGTGTTGATAAGCTATTTTACTTCGCCAAAGTACCGCAAACCGATTGGATTTTTGCTATCCAAATGGATCGTGCAACGGAAGAAGCAGCGCATACATCCTTGCTCATTGACCTAATTGTGACTGCACTTGTGATTACTATTGCTGTGATTGTAATCGTCTCTTGGTTAGTGAGCTTTTTGTTTAGAGATCTTAGCCGAGTATCCAAAGCCTTAGAGGAAATTGCTTCCGGAGACGGTGATTTAACTCAACGTCTTGAACCAAGAAGCGATGATGAAGTTGGGCAATTAGCACAAAACTTCAATACCTTTGTCGGTAACATGCACACTATGGTTTCTAAACTCAGCTTTGTTTCTGCTGCGTTGTCTGAACAGTCAAAACAGACGGCCGCTCAAGCCAAAGAGCGTAGTGCGCGTATCCGTTTACAACAAGATGAAATTAATATGGTGGCTACGGCCATCAATGAAATGGCCGCAGCTACACAAGAGATTGCCGGTAACGCGGATCATACCGCTCAAAACTCTGGCGAAGCGGTAACGGCTTGCGTACATGGTTCGAATCAAGTTTCACAAACACAAGGTTCGATTCAAAATCTGGCTCAAGAAGTTCAAGTGGCCACTGATGTTATCCTTGAGCTGGAAGCACACGGTAAACATATCAATACGATTCTGGCGACTATTCAAAACATAGCAGAGCAAACTAACCTGCTAGCATTGAATGCGGCGATTGAAGCTGCACGTGCTGGTGAGCAAGGTCGTGGCTTTGCCGTGGTTGCCGATGAAGTTCGTGTGCTTAGCCAACGTACACATGCTTCGACAAAAGAAATTCAGCAGATGATCGAAACGTTGCAATCAACGACGGGTAAAGCGGTTGGCATTATGGGTGATAGCCGTATGCTTGCTGGAACCAGCGTAGATGATGCGAACGCCGCTGCAGCAAGTTTGATGCAAATTCATAATTCAGTTGAGCGCATCAGTGACATGGCGACGCAAATTGCCTCGGCCGCTGAAGAGCAAGCTTCTGTGACGTCGGAAATTACTCGCAACACGGAAGGGATCCGCGATGTTTCTAACGATCTTGCACAAGAAGCGCATGAAGCAGCAGCACAAGCATCACAACTTTCTGAGCTTTCGCATCAGTTAGAAAATGAAATTCGTCGCTTTAAGCTGTAAGTTCTAAGCGTAAAAGCCGAGATGTGATTAAAAAAGAGGAACCTAACATGGGTTCCTCTTTTTTTGCTCGTGTCGATCACGGTACTAAACCTTGAAAGAATCCCTTGAAAGGATAATCAAAAAGTTATAACCACAACGTTCGGACACTTTGCTGCCGATCAAAATGATGAGCGATTTGTGCTTGGAATAATTCCGCGGTGGCAATAGCATCAACTAAAGCGTGGTGTGGGGTGTACGCTGGTAGCCCATAACGCGCTCGCGCTTGCCCTAAACGCACTGATTGTGGTTTTTGCCCTTTTAACTGGTTCCATAAACCTCCATGTAACCGTTGTTGAATTTCCGTTTCCAATTGCAAAGTATCGATCACAGGGAACTCAATACCTTCACCTAATCGCACTTTTAATGCTTGATTGAGAAAGCTACGTTCAATATGACGGTAATGAACCACAACAATTTTTCCAGATAAGGCCTTCAGTATCGACTCCTGCACTTCTGCCAAATCTGGCGCATCTAAAATATCGTTGTGTGTGATGCCATGGATAACCACCGAATCCTCTTTTAACGCTTGGCGTGGCCGAACTATCCAATGTTTAGAGCGGTTTAGATAGATACGGTTTAAGGTAAAAGGCACCAAGCCAATGGTGATAATGTCATCATGCTGCGCACTTAAACCCGTTGTTTCCAAATCTAAAGCGACAAACTCTATTTCATCGATTGGCGTGCAACCCTTAGCAATCGGCCTTGAATAAAAATCTTTGAGTAACGGATGGTTAACCAACGACTGCTTATTGGCATATTTTGCTACCCAATCGATGCTCGGTTTTTGAAACCATTGTTTAATCATCACTCTCACTTAAAGTTATTGCTGGCTTGATAACGGAATTTCAAGAAATTTTGCGCATTGCTTAGGATTTGAAACGCATCTTTTAAGTTACGTCTTTCAAAATCAGATAGGTTTTCTGGCTCGATATTGTTATCTGGCTCTATTTCTTGTTCAACGTCAGCCGCTTGGTGGCGAATGCGTACCATAGCGATAAACTCCATTGCATCACGCAGATCTTGCGCCCGTCCTTTGGGTAGAATTCCGGCTTCAATGATGTCATCTAAACGTTCAAACGAGTTGGTAGAACGTGAACCGACAGCCAATGCATGCACACGGATTAAATCCGCTAACGGTGCCGTGCCGCGACGTTTTAAATTGATGGTGTTATTGTGTCGTCCATCTTTTTCCATCACAAAGTCTTTGAAAAACCCCAATGGTGGCGTGCGGTTCAGTGCATTTCGTGCAAGGCATGCAAGAAATCGATTATTTTTGCGTGCTCGACGGACAATAAACCCATTCAGTTGTTCTGCCCATTTGGTCCTGCCACACACTCCGTATAAGTCAAAAAAGATGGATGCATTCAATAGCGCTTTAGGGTTAGGGTTATCTATCCAATCGGCAAAGCAGGCTTCCCATTCTTTACGAGTCATACGCCACATCGGGTTGCTGGCCATAATGTCCCCCGTACAGTAGCTGTAACCGCATTGATCTAAGCTGTCGCAGACAAATTTGGCGAACGCTTCGAAATAAGCACCATGCTGTGTTTCTTCATAGCTATCGTCCAAAATTAAAGCGTTATCTTGGTCCGTGACAATTAACTGTTCATCACGGCCCATAGAACCCAAGGCTAAAAAGCAGTATGGAATAGGCGGCGAGCCTAGTAATTCTTCGGCAAGTTCAATGATTCTTTGTTTAAAGCTACGGCCAATCACTGACATCGCCGTGCCGATCATATGTGAGTTTGCATCTTCATTGACTAAACGAACAAAACTGTCTTTGACTTGGTGCGACAGTGTGGCTAACTCTTCAACGCTTTGTTGCTGGAAGATGCGACTGACGAGCAGCAATGAGTTTTGTGATTCGTAGCGAACAATGTCGGTCGCTTCAATGATACCGATCGGCTTTTTTTCTTTGAGTATAGGAAGATGATGAACATTGTACCGAAGCATTTTCAGCATGGCCTCATAGACATAAGCATTATGATCTAATGAGATAACCTCCGTTGTCATCACTTCCGTGACGAGGTGATTAGGATCGATGCCAACGGCTAATACACGCGTGCAGAGATCTCGGTCAGTCAGGATGCCGATTACCGGGCTGTTATCGTCGTCACTCTCTTGCAAAATATCAGGGTCAATCACCAGCAGTGAAGAGATACTCTCTTCCGCCATCTTGATCGCCGCATGTTGAATGGTTTCTGTTTTGTAAACGAAAGGGGCTTCTCGGCTGAGTAAGGTTCGTACTTTCGAGGTGGTGAGATCATTCTGCTCTGTTTTACTCAGTACGGCTTGGCGAAGGCGCGCGTTATCTTGCACTTCAACGAAATCAGCAAAGGAATCATAGTTGTCATATAAATCCTGAAACCTTGCCTCTGGAATACAATAAACCAGCGTATCTTCAATCGCTGTGACCGGAAAACGAACACGGTTATTGGTCAATAGCCCCATTTGACCAAATAAACCGCCTTCGGTTAGGCGGTTGTATAATTCGCCTTTGCGACGGTACACCTCGACGACGCCGCTGCGGATCAAATACAAGTCCTGGATATGATCACCAAAATGAATGATGGGTGTACCTTGTCGAAAATAGGAGATTTCTACGCTCTGCGTCACTTCGATCAGTGTTTCTTCAGGTAGTTCATTGAACGGTGGATACTGAGCAAGGAAGTTCTTGATTTCAATTAATTCTGCTTCCATGGAGGCTTCCTTGGGTTTCGGAGTTCATATTGTGGGATTCTGACGTCGTGAGCCAGCTAAACGATGTAACTTGTCAAAGGGATCCGGTTACATCGGTGGCATTGGACATAGGATTCAGAGAGTTATAGTACATGAAAAGAACGTGCTTTGCAGGCAAGAGGGGAAAGTGTACGCGCTTCGATGTGAATCAAGTGCCATTTCAGTGAATTGAAGATAAAAAAATAGCCGACAAGTGGCGGCTATTGTTGTCTATTTCTTATCATTATCGATTATAGAACCGCTGCAATACCTTTGCACAGTGGGCCCATATTCGATTTTGTCATGCCTGCCACACTGATACGGCCGGAACCGACGATGTAAATTGCCAATTCATCTTTCAGACGAGCAACTTGTTCCTTGTTCAAACCAGAAAAAGAGAACATGCCATTTTGACGTTCAATAAAGCTAAAATCAGCCTTCACACCTTCGGCTTTTAGGGTGGTAACAAACAGTTCACGCATCTCTTGAATACGTTCACGCATTTCCGTCACTTCGTTTTCCCATTCTGCGCGCAGTTCGGCGTTGTTGAGGATATAAGTAACGACCGCAGCACCGTGCGCTGGTGGGTTTGAATAAATGGAACGAATGATCGCTTTGATTTGTGAGAAAGCTGTTTCAGCAACATCTGTTGAGCCAGCAACGATGGTAAACGCACCCACGCGCTCATTGTACAAACCGAAGTTTTTAGAGAATGAGCTCGCCACTAAGATCTCTTTATTGTATTTCGCAAAAGTACGTAGGCCTTGTGCGTCTTCTTCAACACCTTTCGCAAAACCTTGATAAGCAAAGTCAAACAGAGGAAGAAGCCCTTTATCAGCGACTAATTTTGCTAACGTTTCCCACTCTTTATCGGTTGGATCAATGCCAGTTGGGTTGTGGCAGCACCCGTGTAGAAGAACAATATCACCCGTTTGAGCTTGCTCAAGATCGGTAAGCATCGCTGCGAAATCTTTATCTTTCGTTTCGGCATTGTAGTACGAATACTGCGTGGTTTCTAAACCAGCCGCATTAAAAACACCGTGATGGTTTGCCCATGTTGGGTTGCTGATCCACACTTTCACGTCGCCGATTTGACGCTTAATAAATTCACCTGCTACACGCAGTGCACCAGTGCCACCCGGCGCTTGCGCCGTTTTTGCGAGCTTTTGCGTCACAATTTCAGATTCATCGCCAAACAGGAGTTTTTGTACCGCGAGCCCATATTCAGCAGTACCTTCAATGGTGAGATAAGATTTGGTCTTTTCAGACTCAAGCAACGCCGCTTCCGCTTTCTTTACTGTCGCAAGAACAGGTGTTTCACCTGCTTCATTTTTGTAGATACCAACACCGAGGTTAATTTTTTCAGTGCGAGGATCTTTTTTAAACTCTTCGGTTAAACCAAGAATAGGGTCAGCCGGAGCTGCGACAACTTTTTCAAACATAATCATCATCCATGTAAAGTGTTAGAAGGGATTTTAGAAACATAAAATTAAGGTATTTATACCTTTATGAAATATCCGTTACAACACACAAAACAGAAAAACTGAAAATAATTTGTGTTG
>NZ_NDIO01000259.1:0-7977 GCF_002241085.1 Vibrio sp. V03_P4A6T147 | reverse complement strand
ATCCTAGATCGAATTAAAGAGCTTGGTGCTCAATCGGTTGAAGAAGTGCTTGGACGAGAAGAGAACATGTTTTTTGAAGTGCCCAAAGAGCTGCAAATCAAGCAAATCGACTAATCAATAAAAAGTATTTGAATTAGACGTACCAATAAAAGAAGAAGGGCTTCCAAATGGAAGCCCTTTTCTATAACCCAAGCGAAGCGCCATTCACACTATGCAGTTTCTGTGACTGCTTTCGGTTTTTCTTCATCGGTAAGTTCGATGTCGCCTTTACCTTTGGAGATTCTAATTACATATATGGTTACGGACAGTGAGAACAAAATACCGGCAATGGTTGATGCTTGCATCGGTAAGCCAAAGCCTAATGCACTGTTATTAAGAATGAAGGTGGCACAAACCGTGGTCATAAACATCGCGGGGATAGTCGCAATCCAATGCAGTTTGTTATGGCGTAGTAAATAGGCGGAAGCGGTCCAAAGCATCATTACTGCTGTGGTTTGGTTGGCAAAACCGAAGTAGCGCCAAATAATACCGAAATCCACTTGAGTGAGAATGGCACCCAAAACAAACAGCGGCAGTGCCATGAACAAGCGATTACGCAGCGTTTTTTGTTCCATATTGAAATATTCAGCTAAGATCAAACGACTAGAGCGAAATGCAGTGTCGCCTGAGGTGATGGGTAGGATAACCACACCCAAGAAGGCGATGATGCCGCCAAATACGCCCAATAAGCCAAAGGATGCGCTGTACACAACGTTACCCGGGCCGCCGTTTTTCACTGCTTCTGATAAACCTTCCAATGAGCCAAAGAAAGAGAGTGCAATCGCACACCAGATAAGTGCGATAATGCCTTCACCAATCATGGCACCGTAAAACACGAAGCGGCCATTTTTTTCATTTTCCATACAGCGAGCCATCAATGGCGATTGAGTTGCATGGAAACCAGAGATAGCACCGCAAGCAATCGTGATAAAGAGCGCTGGCCAAAGTGGTAGGTCGTTCGGGTTCATGTTGCTGAACATGTCGCTCATTTCAAAACCGCCCATCACAGTGTGTTCACTGGAAAGTGCAATCGCGGTCATTAAGCCAACCGACATAAAGATCAACAATGCGCCGAACAGTGGGTAGAAACGGCCGATGATTTTATCGACAGGAACGATGGTGGCGAGAATGTAGTAAGCGAAAATAATCACCACCATTGAGGTCATGCTCACCGTTAGACTCGTTTGCTCGTTAATCAGATTGGTGATCATCCCTGCAGGCGCTGAAACGAAAACAACCCCTACAAGCAGTAGCAGTACAATGGCAAAAATGTTCATAAAATGTTTGGCGCCATTGCCTAGGTAACGGCCAGTAATGGTAGGCACTGAAGCGCCGCCATTGCGTACCGACAACATGCCTGAAAAGTAGTCATGCACCGCACCTGCAAAAATACAGCCGACGACAATCCACAACATTGCTGCAGGACCATAGAGTGCACCCATGATTGGGCCGAAAATTGGGCCTACGCCAGCAATATTAAGCAATTGTACCAAGTAGACTTTTTTGGTCGACATAGGAACATAGTCCACGCCATCACTCATGGTGTGGGCCGGTGTTTTACGGTTCTCGTTAATACCAAATACTTTTTCTACAAAAGCGCCGTAGATAAAGTATCCGGCCAGTAGGGCTGCGACACAGGTAAGAAACCACATCATAGCAATTGTCCTTTATGAATGAATTAAGCTCACTGTGGATAATAAAGGGCTCTGTGACGAGAAACATCTGCTTTTCCAGTGAGCGGCACTATAGCCAGTTAAGTGGCTATTTCACACAATAAGTGGTTTAGGGCTCGTCTCATCATCTGGATCAATAATGCTTTGCTGCTGGGAGGCAATGAGTGGCATCTTACAAGCAATCTGCTAGGCTAATTGAATGAAAATAAGAACTTAAGGACAACAATGAAAAAATTAAGTGTATTGTGCGCTGCTATATTGATGGTTGGGTGTGCGGCCTCTGATGCTGAATTAGCACAAAATGGAGATTGGCAACAAATTGGTTATCAAGATGGAGTCACAGGTCATACTCAGCGCAGCTATAAAAAGCTTTCTGAGCTCGGTTCGGTGCAACAAGCCGATTACGAAGCGGGATACGTTAAAGGGCTAAGCGAGTATTGTAACCCCAATTTCGCCTATCAAATTGGATTGTCAGGACTATATTATGAAGGTGCGTGCGAAGGAACCGAGCAAGCACAGCGCTTTCGCATGGAATGGCAGCGGGGTTGGAATGAGTTTTCTAACTGATTTTTTGATTGAGAGCCGCTAGCGGCTCTCTTATTCGCTTTCCATTGCCCGGCGAAGAAAACCATCAGACTCAGTCAATTTATCCATAGCTTCTGCATAACTTAACCCCGTCAAGTGCATCAATATCGCTACTTTTACATTGTTGTTGCTTTGGGCTAATAAGTATTCAGCCTCAGCGCGTTCACAGTCGGTTGCTTGCATCACAATTCGCACTGCTCTGGCGATGAGCTTTCGGTTAGTGGCCTTAACATCTACCATTAAATTTTGGTAACTCTTACCAAGACGGATCATGCTAGCGGTGGTGAGCATGTTGAGTACCAGCTTCTGCGCTGTACCGGATTTTAAGCGCGTTGAACCGGTCAGAGCTTCTGGCCCAACGACAGGGCTAATGGCTATTTGCGCCAATTCTGCAATCGGGGAATCCGGGTTACATGACAGGGCAATGGTTGTCGCGCCCAAATCATTAGCATACTCCAAGGCACCGATGACATAAGGTGTGCGCCCACTAGCGGCAATGCCAACAACCACATCTTGATCCGTAAAATGAATACTTTTGAGATCTTGAATGCCGAGTTCTGCGCAATCTTCCGCCCCTTCTTTAGCACTGAACATGGCCTCTTTCCCGCCGGCAATCAAACCAATCACCATCTGATCGTTAACCCCAAATGTTGGAGGGCACTCAGACGCATCAAGAACGCCTAATCGGCCACTGGTTCCTGCACCGATATAGATTAATCGACCACCATGTTTGAAGGCATAGGTAATTCGATCCACGGCTAAGGCGATCTCCGGAAGGACTTGTTCGACGGCCAGCGGAACGTGTTTATCTTGTTGATTGAGCCGTTCTACAATTTCTTGTGCTGATAGTAGGTCAATATCCATTGTGTCAGGGTTGCGACCTTCGGAAATAAGGTGAGAAAGCGCAGAGAGCAGCGCGTCATTAGTCATACCATTCCTTACTTATTAATGAGTAAAATAGACCACACCCAACGAAGCGAGAGCGCTTGCTCCGGTTACTTCTGGTAGATTGCTGGGTAAATTATGCAGACGACGTTGAGCAAGCCAAGCAAAAGCCATCGCTTCCATGTAGTCACTATCCACCCCTTTATCGCTGGTGGGCATGATGCGCCAGTGTGCTAAATGGGCCTGCAAACGTTCAACCAATAGCGGGTTACGGGCACCGCCCCCACACAGCAGCAATTCCGGCGCTGGCCCACATTGGTAGTGTGCGACTTGCGTGGCGATGGTGAGTGCTGTGTATTCACAGAGTGTACGTTGCACATCTTCTGCTGCTAACGAAAACTCAGCCAATATCTGCTGAAGCCAAGGGAGATTAAACAGCTCGCGACCCGTACTTTTCGGTGCATTCAACGCAAGGTACGGTTCTTGATTGAGACGTTCGAGTAGTGGTTGGTGTACCTTTCCCGATCTCGCCCACATGCCATTATCATCAAACTTATGGCCTGTCTGTTCAAAGCACCACGCATCCATCAACATATTGCCCGGGCCCGTATCGTAGCCTAATACTTTTTGCTGCGGCCGCAGTACCGAAATATTAGCGATGCCGCCAATATTGAGTACTACAACGCTCGAATCGGTTGATTTGAAAATGGTGTCGTGAAATGCAGGGACTAATGGAGCTCCTTGGCCGCCGAGCGCCATATCTTTGCGCCGAAAATCAGCCACCGTGTCGATGCCAGTTTTGCTGCTGATGATATTGGCATCACCGAGTTGCATCGTAAAAGGCGTATTGCCGTTGGGTTGATGAAAAACCGTTTGGCCATGGCAGCCAATCGCGCGAATATCGCACGCTTGATAGCCTGATTGAGCCAGTAAAGCGATGACTGCATCAGCAAACAGATGGCCGAGCAAGTGGTCTAACTCGCCAATCTCTTGCACATTGGTTGATTGCCCAATACAGACATTCAGCAAACGCTGTTTGAGATCTTCTGGCATTGGGAAATCAGCGTGAGCCAATAAACGAATTTGGTTGCCATCCATTTCGACCAGCGCTGTATCGACACCATCCATGCTGGTGCCAGACATCACACCAATGTAGCGTTCAATGCTCTTCATTCGCTTCTCCTTCAACTCGAAAACAAAATCATTGTAATAGAAATTCAAAGCGAATAACCTCGTTAAATTAACTGTTTAAGTAAATTTTTGGAGTGAGCATGGGACCGTTGTGGCTAGATGTGGCAGGCTGTGAATTGAGCGCTGAAGACAAAGAGATTCTTGAGCATCCCACTGTCGGCGGGGTCATTCTTTTTGCGCGTAATTATCACGATAACGCGCAGTTGCTTGCGCTTAATAAAGCGATTCGCCATGCAGCAAAACGTCCGATTTTAATTGGTGTCGATCAAGAAGGTGGGCGAGTACAGCGTTTTCGTGATGGGTTTTCGCTGATCCCCGCCGCGCAGCAGTATGCCAATCAGAATAATGGTGAAGCATTAGCTCGCCAAGGTGGCTGGCTGATGGCGGCGGAGTTGATTGCTCATGATATTGATCTCAGCTTTGCTCCTGTATTGGATAAAGGTCATGCGTGTAAAGCGATTGGTAATCGTGCTTTTGGCGATGATGTACAGAGCATCATTCGCCACAGTTCAGCCTATATGCAAGGCATGAAAGAGGCTGGCATGGCAACAACAGGTAAACACTTTCCCGGTCACGGCGGGGTAATCGCTGACTCGCATCTTGAGACGCCCTATGATGAGCGCAGCACGGTGATGGAAGAGGACATGGCGATATTCAAAGCGCAGATTGAAGCTGGAGTGCTCGATGCCATGATGCCTGCACATGTGATTTATCCTCACTATGATGATCAACCTGCCAGCGGTTCTGCGTTTTGGTTGAAGCAAGTACTTCGCCAGCAGTTAGGGTTCAAAGGGCTAGTCTTTTCTGATGATTTAACAATGGAAGGGGCATCTGTCATGGGCGGTCCTGCCGAGCGCGCGCATCAATCACTAGCCGCTGGATGTGACATGATTTTAGTGTGCAATCAACGCGCAGCTCAAATTGAAGTGTTGGATAATTTGCCGATTTTGGATGTGCCAGCGGCTGAGTCTCTACTCAAACATCGTGCTTTTAATCTTCCTCAACTGCAAAGTACTGAACAGTGGAAGCAAGCTTCAGAATCGATGAAACGACTGCTTGGTGAGTAAAAAAATGGCGCTGTGCGTGAAAGCTTCAGCGCCGTTATTTTCTATTCGTTGCGGTTAGTGAAAACCCAGAACTTCTTTTAAATTTTTTAGATAACGTCGGCTGACGGGCACTTTGTGATCACTCAGGGTGATGATTTCCGCCAGCCCATTGTCCAATAATTTGATCTCTTTAATCGCCCTAGTATTGATTAAATACTGGCGGTGACAACGAACCAGTGGCGTTCTTTCTTCCAAAATTTTGAGCGTTAATTGGCTGGTGGCTCGTTGTAAATGGGTTTGCACATGAACACCACTGATGTCGCTCAAAGCAAACTCGACATCTTTGGTGGCAATGATCACAATTCTATTTAATCCAATGCAGGGAACTTGATCTAACCCTGCTGGTGATAAAATCGAAAAATCCTGCTTTTTGTGCCCTTGGCGAACTAAACGTTGCAGCGTTTTCTTTAAGCGCTCAGGGTCAACTGGCTTGAGTAGATAATCAAACGCATTTTCCTCAAACGCTTGCAGCGCATACTGATCATAAGCGGTGACAAACACCACATTGGGCATCGTATCTGGGTCAAGCATCCCTAGCAGCTCAATGCCAGTAACTTGTGGCATTTGGATGTCGAGAAACACCACGTCTGGCTTTAGCTGATTGATTTTTTTTAACCCTTCGATCGCATTACTGGCGTGACCAATCACATCAACATCGCCCGTCTCTTCTAGTAGCTCAGTCAGTTCTTCCCGAGCGAGCAGTTCGTCATCAATAACCAGTGCCGATAGCATGTTATTCCCTTAGTTAAATCCTTGATGAGGAATGAGAAAGCTCATTCGTGTGTATTGATTAGCCAATACTTCCGTTTTTAGTGCGGCTTGTTCGCCAAATTTATTAGTTAAGCGTTTATTGACAATTTGCATGCCTAAACCATCGTAATCTTCATTCGGAGCTTGGTAACTGCCCGCATTATCTTCCACTACAATTTTGTATCCTTCCGTTTGCACTTGGCTGTAGATTCGTACCCGCCCGCCTTCTAACAAGTTAGAGGTGCCGTGCTTTATCGCATTTTCTACCAGTGGCTGTAGAGTAAAACTGGGTACATTGCGCTCAAGCAGTAATGCCTCATCGATGGCGATATCCACTTCAAGGCGATCGGCAAAACGCGCTTGTTCTATGGTTAAGTAGGCTTTGACATGTGCTAATTCTTCTTTAAGAGTCACTGTCTCAATATTTTGTTTGAGGTTACTACGAAAGAAGTGCGAAAGATGCTGGATAAGTTCTCGCGCTTTGTCGGGATCACGGCGGGTGATGGCACTAATGGTATTGAGCGCATTAAACAGAAAGTGAGGGTTGACTTGAGCATGCAGCAGTTTGATCTCGGCACGGGAAAGCAGTATCTGCTTTTGTTGGTATTCGCCGTACAGAATTTGGCTCGACAGTAATTGTGCAATCCCTTCCGCCATTGACATGTTAATGGTTGAAAAAAGTTTACGCTTCGGCTCGTACAGCTTTATGGTTCCAATTACGCGATCACCTGCTCGAAGTGGAATAATCAACGCTGAACCGAGTTTGCAGTTTTTAGAGAGTGAGCATTGATAAGGGGAATCTTTTCCGTCGAGGTAAATAATGCGGTTTTTGGTGATCGCATCGAGTGTACTTTGTGAAGAGATGGGCGTATTGGGTTTGTGGTGGTCATCACCGATACCGATAAACGCGAGTATTTTTTCTCTATCGGTGATGGATACCGCGCCAACATTGGTCATTTCGTAAACAATTCGAGCGACTTTACCTGCATTGTGTGGATTAAAACCGTTGGCCAAAATGCCAACTGAACGCTCAGCAATATTCAGTGCGCGACGAGAAAAGGTGGCGGAATACTCTTCAAAAATGGTTTTTCTGTCTTGTAAAATGCTCATGAATAGCGCCGCGCCGACTGAGTTAGCGATGATCATGGGCGCGGCGATGGTCGAGACTAAGGCGTATGCATCAACAAACGGTTTAGCGACTAACAAAATTACCAACATTTGCACTATTTCAGCAAACAGTGTTACGGCAAAAACAATACTGGGGCTAAACAGGAGTCGCCCTTTGCCCTTTCTCAGTAAATAGGTGTGCAGCAATCCACCAATCAACCCTTCTGCAGTGGTTGAAATGGCGCATGCCACATCGGTAAAACCGCCTAAAGTGTAGCGATGCATACCGCCAGTAAATCCAACCGCAAACCCCACAATAGGGCCACCAAATAACCCACCCATGACGGCACCTATCGCCCGCGTATTGGCAATCGCATCGTTGATCTGCAAACCAAAATAGGTGCCCATGATGCAAAAGAGGGAAAACAAAACATAGGTACTGATTTTGTGGCTAATTCGACTGGAAATGTTAAGCAGCGGCAAGAAAATGGGTGTTTTGCTCAACATATAAGCGAGAACGAGGTAAACACACATCTGTTGCAGTAAGGAAAGAATTAAATCCATGTCAAAAACCCGTTGGTTTGGTGATCCCCTTTTCACTTGAAGCTACAGTGGTATTGGCTTTGTTCATTTTCCTAAGC